>JACRQB010000192.1 GCA_016222925.1 Nitrospirota bacterium
ATCTCGATCAGTATTGGGTTCGGAATTTTCCCGATGCATTTGTATGATGTCGTTCGGTCCGGAGTCGATCCGTTAGTGGCGAGGATTACGCGCGTGGTTCCCGTCGCCCAAACTCATGAAGGGTCGGGGGTGCGGAGTGAGGCCATAATCCCAGGAACGCCTTTCACTGTTCCGGTCGTTGCCAACAAGCTCCTACCGTTTCCGTCTCAGGTCTCGCGAGGAGAAGGCGAATGACGTTCTCGCTGAATTTGGCCTTCTCCGATCTTCTGCTGTTATTGCCGGAGATCTTTCTCACGTGTTGGCTCTGTGTGGTCCTCATCGTTGATTTTTCCTTTCCGCGTGTACCTAAAGAGCGACTGGCCTATCTCAGTGTCGCAGGTCTTGTCGTTACGCTTGGCTGTTTGGCGTGGTTTGACATGAATCATGTTTCCGGCACGCTCTTCGGTAACATGTTCGTACTGGATCGCATGGCGATCTTTTTCAAAGTCGTGATCCTCGGAGCCACGATACTCGTCATCCTTGCGTCGATCGAGTACGTCAATCGCTTTACGCTTTTTCGGGGCGAATATTATTGCCTCGTCGTCATGTCGGCACTGGGCATGATGTTCATGGTGTCCGCCAATGATCTGCTGTCCGTCTTCGTCAGCCTGGAGTTTGCAACACTTGGGTTCTACGTTCTGGTCTCGTATCTACGTGATGATTTGGCTTCGAATGAAGGAGGGCTCAAGTTTTTTATCCTGGGCGTCCTTGCCGCCGGCTTACTTGCCTACGGGATCAGCCTCGTCTACGGTGAAACCGGCAAGCTCGTGTTTTCGGACATGGCATCCGCCCAGCCGACGCCAGGCTTAATCATTGGGTTTCTGCTGATCTTTGCTGCCCTGGGATTTAAGGTGGGTGCCGTTCCATTCCACTCGTGGATTCCCGATACCTATCATGGAGCTCCGACTCCTGTAACAACATTTTTGTCGATTGCTCCAAAGGCCGCAGCCTTTGCGATCTTGCTCCGCATTTTCCTGGTCGCCTTGGGAACATTTAAGCCGTTATGGGTGGTTCTCTTAGTGGCTGTGTCCATCCTCTCGATGACCTATGCCAATATTGTGGCAATTGCGCAACGCAACATTAAGCGACTGCTGGCGTATTCGGGTATCGCCCAAGTAGGGAATATATTGATCGGCCTTGCAGCAGGCACCAAAATGGGAAACGATGCCATTTTGTTCTATCTTCTCGCCTACTTGTTTGCCAATATCGGGGCCTTTGCGGTCGTGATTGCGGTCAGCCAGGCTATTGGAACAGATGAGATTGAGGATTACCGAGGCCTCAGTAGACGGTCGCCCTTTCTGGCGTTTGCGATGTTGCTGTTTCTCCTGTCTCTCGCCGGGGTGCCACCTCTCGCCGGGTTTATCGGCAAGCTCTACATTTTCGTGGCAGCCATCAAAGAAGGTCTCTATACGCTGATCGTGGTCGGTTTGATCAATATCGTCATCTCGATGTACTATTACCTCATCGTCGTGAAACAGATGTATATCAATGAGCCGATCGATCCCTCTCCTATCGCGATTTCCGGTCCGATGAAGACGGTGATCTATGTCGGGTTAGTCGGAACGTTGGTGATCGGCATTTACCCCCAACCATTCACGGACTGGGTTGTCTCCGCAACACTGATGTTTGCCAACTTTATCGGTCCTTCCGTGACGATCATTTCTCCGGGCGCTTCGCTGGGCGGGTAGTTTCTGCTTCCGCCTTACAAGAGTTCTGCTACAATTACCAGTGAGAGACGCTTTCTCTGTCTGGCTTCCGTACGATCGCCGAAGTCTCGTGATGCAAGTCATCCTGATCGATGGAATCAGCTTCCAACCAGCATTCACAGCCTCCCTTCTTAGCGGCTGAGGGACTTACACCTTCCTCCTCCGTTCCTGCGGCCCCATCTGGTTTCTACCGTCTTTCAGTCACGTGGTTTCAACGACTGACCATTGAGCACCGGGTGTTAGCCGGTTTTAGTCTGGTGTTCGTGGGGATTCTTATCGTGAGCGCGGTCTCCTATCACAATATGAACATTCTCCTTGTGAACAGAGGATTGGATGGCCGCAGTCAGGACCTCATCCAACTCCTGAGCAATGTTGATGTGGCGATGAGTGAAGCAGAAGATACACACCGTCGTTATTTGGTGACGGGAGAGGCGTCGTATCTGGAGGCTTATAAGAGGGTTGTGAAGCAGAAACCGACATTTACCGCGTATCTCAGTGACTTGATCCGTGAATTACCGGAGCACCAACAACGGGTCGGACTCCTCGATCGGATGATGGACCGGCAACTGAACGCCGAATCAAAAGCAATAGCCCAGTTTCAGGAGAGCGGCTTCCGAGCCGTCCAGAAAATGGCTTTTGAAGGGGCCGGAAAACGAGAACTTGGCGTGATTCACCAAATTATTGCGGAAATGGATTTGCATGAGCGACAAGCCATAGGTCGACGTGTCGTGGAATCCGCCGCCGGGACCAAGACCACCATTGTACTCCTCGGCATCGGTGCATTGCTGCAGCTGGTGACAAAGAGCTGGAAGCATTCAGCTATTCAGTCTCCCACGACCTACGAGCGCCGTTACGTCACATCGACGGCTATGCCGCGCTCTTGCGGAAATCGGTCGAGCATTCGCTGAATGACAAGGCTGCCCGGTATTTGCAGACGATCTCCGATTCTGCCAAACAGATGGGACAGCTGATCGATGACCTGTTGGTGTTTTCTCGTATGGGTCGGCAAGAAATGCTTCATGCCGCCGTTAACCTGGATCAGCTGATCAAGAACATCCTTTCCGATCTCCGCTTGGACTTGCAAGGACGAGAGATATCATGGACAATCGCTGTATTGCCTGACGTACAGGGCGATCCGGCCATGCTCCGACAGGTCTTTATGAACTTGATCGCAAATGCCGTTAAGTTTACGAGCACCAGGCCGATCGCCACGATTGAGATCGGTGTGGAGTATCCCAATTCTACGGAAATCGTCCTTTTCGTCCGCGACAATGGCGTGGGATTCGACATGCAGTACGCTCCTAAACTGTTTGGGGTATTCCAGAGACTGCACCGAGCCGACGAGTTTGAAGGGACTGGTATTGGCCTCGCCAACGTTCGTCGGATCGTTCATCGTCATGGGGGACGGACCTGGGCCGAAAGTGTGCCGGACAAGGGAGCGACGTTCTATGTCCTGCTCCCAATGAGGAGGCGTGACTCATGACGGCGGCCAAACCGATCTTACTCGCCGCTTGACCTCAAAATGCCCAAAGTGAACGGCCTTGAGGTCTTGCGTACCATCAAGACGGACGCCAATCTTCGTCCGATTCCCGTTGTGATGCTGACATCCTCGCGAGAAGAACGTGACCTGGCCGAGAGCTATGCCTTGGGGGCCAACGCCTACGTCGTCAAGCCCGTGGAGTTTCACAAATTCTTGTCCGCCGTCAAGGAGCTAGGAACATTTTGGGGTGTCATCAATGAGCCCCCTCCTGAAAATTGCCGTTCCACCCACTGACGTTATCATGACGACTCTGCTAAGAGTCTTGCATCTAGAGGCTAACCTACAAGATGCGGCTCGTATCGAGGCCCTGCTGGTCGATGGAGGGCTGTCGTGTACAATACGGCGGGTAGAAACTCTCCACACCTTTACGTCCGCTCTGAATGATGGCCAGGTGGACCTCATCTTGGCTGAATTCTTCCTACATGGGTTTGATGAGGGGGGCGCTCTAGAGGTGGCTCAACAGCTGGCTCCTGACGTACCGTTTATCTTTCTCTCGGCAGCGCGTGCTGAGGCCCTCTGTCTCGAACACATGCATCGCGGTGCGACCGATTGCATTTCCAAAGAAGGATTAGATCGACTGGTCCCATCGGTGCGCCGCGTACTGCGTGAGCGCGAAGCACGAGTGGCACGAAGGCAAGCGGAGGAAGCACTGCTACAAAGCGAACTGCAACTTCGGCAGCTTCAAAAACTTGAGGCTGTCGGCCGTTTGGCGGGAGGACTTGCACACGATTTTAATAACTTGCTGATGGTCATCATGGGACAGAGTCAGGTGCTGCTCAGTGAAATGGGTCCGGATCACCCGCTGAGAAATAGGGTGGAAGAAATGCAGAAGGCCGGGGAGCGAGCGAGGGTGCTCATTCGCCAGTTGCTCACCTTCAGCAGAAAACAGCCGTCCGGAGCGAAAGTGTTGAGCCTGAATGCCACCCTCAGTAATTGCGAGAGCATGCTTCAGAGGTTGATTGGAGCGGATATTCAACTGACGTTGAGACTGAGCGTGGATGATCTTCGAATCGAAGCCGACCCTGCCTTTGTCGAACAGATTGTGATGAATCTAGTGGTAAACGCGCGAGATGCGATGCTGACCGGCGGTAAGCTGACAATTGAAACTACGTCGGCCAACCTCGACCACGCGCCGACGTATCATGTCCATCCGCTCCCGCCGGGAGAGTACGTGAAGATTTCGGTATCCGACACAGGCTGCGGAATGTCTCCTGAGGTACAGGCGCAGATCTTTAAACCTTTCTTTACGACCAAGGAAGAAGGAAAAGGAACTGGCCTTGGGCTTTCCACCGTGTTCGGTATCGTCACCGAAGGCGGTGGAGGATTGGATGTGATCAGCGAGATAGGAGTGGGGACGCGTTTCGATGTGTATTTCCCAAGGGTCGTCAGTGAGATCGAGGTGCCTGCAGACGAGAACGTCCAGGTGCAGTCGGTAGTCGGACATGAAACCATTCTTCTTGTTGAGGATGAGGAAGAGGTTCGTGTACTCATTCGAGATGAGCTTCGTAAGCTCGGCTATCGCATCGTCGAAGCAAGAAATGGTATAGAGGCCTGTCTGGTGGCTACGCCGCATATTGGGAAGCTCAAGCTGTTACTCACGGATATCGTGATGCCGGGGATGAGTGGGACTGAACTGTCGAGGCATCTTCGCGTGATTAAACCGGAATTGAAGCTTCTCTTCATTTCTGGGTATACGGATGATGTCGGTATCGGGGCTGGTGACCCGGCGAGTGCCTTTCTGCAGAAGCCGTTTACACCAGAAGCGCTGGCAAGTTCCGTGCGTGAGCTGTTGGATATGAAGCCGACAAATCGGACGAGTGGCGATCAACAACCGGAGGCCATTGAACAGTCACGGAGCGCCAATCGAGCTTGAACTATGAGCTGTCGTTACTTGGTAGTCGCTATGACTGTGTGTTTGCAGGGGCGGTCATGAATAGGCGCCGGTGGTGTAAAGAAGCCAGGCATGCCGTGCGCTTTTTCATTCTAAGCCTGGTGCTACTACCTAGTCTGTGCCCAGCCCAGGATATTTCGTGGGAGCGTCTTTCTGACGGCCTCATGGTGTCGGTGTGGAAGCCAGGCGACGCGTGTCTTACCGTCCCGACCATGCTAGTTGTCAATATGGATCCGGAACGTACAAAGTTTTCCGTTCATCATTACGCCCAAGAGGCACTTTCAGAACCTCCCAGGATCGACGAATGGCAGAAGCGTACAGGCCATCATGTGCTATTCAATGCAGGGTTGTTCCGGGAAAACTTTGCGTATCTCGGTCTTCTCTATAAGGATGGGCGTTCGTTGGGAAGCCGGCGCCACACCTCATGGCAGGGATTGTTTGTCGCAGAACCGTTCGCCTCGGGGTTGAAGAAGGCGCGGATCCTTGATCTGGCTGCAGATCGTTTTGAGGAAGAACAACCACGCTACCGTGAGGTGGCACAGGCGTTGATGCTTCTGGATCTGACCGGCAAGATCCGTGTCCGCGAAGGCGGGAAACATGCCTATCAGACGATTGTCGCTGAAACGGAAGACGGACACATTCTCATTTTTAAGAGCCTCGGAGCTGTTCGCTTGTACGACATCGCTCAGTGTTTCAAGGATGCGCTTCCCGCTGTGCGTCAAGCGATGGCCATGGACGGTGGGTCTTCCTCAGATGTCAGAATTTTGGGGTCGTTGTGGGAAAAAGACTTCCTGGTGCCAGAACATACTTCCTGGAAGAGTTTGTTCGGGGGAAGCACGGGGAGTCATATCCCGTTGCCCACCGTGATCGGGGCCAGTCCCAGGTAATGAGCAAATCTTGGCTGAAAATCGCCGTGGTAGCGGCATGCCTAGCCGTTGGAGGCTGTGCCGATGGCGCAAAGATTGTTCAGCAACACGACATGGGTGGGGTCGTCATCTATCCGTTCAAAGAAGGACAGGGGCCGATGCTCTCTTCATTCCGCCAAGAGGCCCTCGACCTCATGAAAGAGAAATGTGGTGGCGTCAGCTCCTACAGCATCGTTCGCGAGGGAGAAGCCAAAGGGCGCACTCGAGTCGTGAGTCCGCTTGATGGAGCGCAAGAACTGGTAGAGGAGCGGCGTTGGGGGATTCAGTTCGAATGTAAATGAATGGATGCGAAATGCACAATCTATGCGGGTGACCCTAGCGCTTCGTCATCATACCCATGAGGTCCTGAATGGTTAAAAGGCTGATCAGCTGAATCTTTTCTCTTTCCACATGTGCTCTCCCATCCTGCTCTTGGCGGTCCACAATCACGAAAGCATGATCCACCCGAAGCCCGGCTTCTCGGGCGACCCCTACTGCTTTCAACAAGGACCCACCGCTCGTGAGGACATCATCCACGATCAGTGCTCGATCGCTGGGACGAATACTGCCTTCGATCAATTTCCCGAGACCATGATCTTTGGCTTGCTTGCGCACGACAAAAGTTCGCCAGAGACGCTGGCGTGAAGCAGCGCAGGCAAAATCTGAAATAGTTATGGCGATCGGGATAGCTCCGAGTTCGAGACCGCCCAGACAATCGAATTCAATGTCAGTGAGCGCTTCATAGGCCAGTTGTGCGACCAGACGACGCGCTTCTGGATGCGCCATGAGGGCACGACAATCGACATAGAAAGGACTGATCTCGCCGGAGGCGAGCTTGAATCCCTTGTCACGATCCCATTTAAACGACTGCGTATCGTGAAATGCTTGCGCCAGTTGTTCCCGAATAGTGCCCATGAGTTCTCCCCTGTGCATCAGCCAAAAGTTGGGGGCATTTTACACTGAGTGACCCGAAGGGAACATACCTTTTCACGCCTTCCCGATTGGAACTGCTTCGGAAAATCGACGGATCTGCTCTGCCAAAGTGTTGGCGACTGAGTCGAGATCAAATGGCCAGGCGTAACGCAGTTCGACCCCGGGATACTGTGGCCGCAACTGATCGAGGGTTTCGGGAATCTCGACTTCCGAATGTGAACCGCCTGGCGTGAACATTGTCGTCGTCACCGTAATATGAGTGGCTCCCTGCTTGATCAACGACTCGACCGATTCTTCCAACGTCGGTGCGCAAAACTCATTGTAGGCCACAGCAAAGAGCGCGCCGTCGAGCTGGGCTCGCAGGCGTGCCGCTACTGCTTCGAGGCCTGCTTGATACGGATCTGTCTCCGCTGTTCTCGGCCACTGCCGGATGTTCGTATCCAGCTCACGTTCTTCCGCCGAAGGCGGGAGCTTCGCGGCGCGCCGCTGAGCCTCCAACCGTTTCAGTTTTGTGACCAATTCCTGAGGGCACCCCTTGGGAATGCCCCCGTGACCGACCAGAATGACCGCATGTTTTTGTATGGCCATGAATCCTCCTATACGTGGTTTCGAAGCATCAGTTCCTTTGGATGTGGATTAAGATAAATTTGGTCATGGATAGAGTCTACGTCCAATTTTCTGACGTGGTGCTTAATCAATGTCAGTGGAACGATCAAGGGCGTAAGCCCACGATGATAGTCGGCGATCACGTCCAGCAGCTCGGCCTTTTCATGAGTGGTCAATCGACTCTTAAAGTAGCCCACAATATGCTGCAGCACATTGACATGCTTACGCACCGTCGCCTTCAGGGTCAGGGCTCTCATGAAGTGCTCACCGTACTTCAACGTCAATTCTTTGAGTTGATACCGTTTCGTTTGGCCGACCAGCCGCCCCATCGTTTCGTAGTGCTGCTGGCTATGGGCTAGGAGCAGATATTTGTGAATTGTGTGGAAGCGTATCAGAGCCTGTTTTGTGACTCCGTTCTGCACCAGATCTTGGAACCGGCGATAGCAGAATACCCGCTCGATGAAGTTCTCCCGAAGCGAAGGATCACAGAGCCGCCCTTCCTCCTCGATGGGAATCAACGGAAACTGCTCTGTGAAGGCTTTCGCAAAGATCCCGACCCCGTTATGGCTTGGCATGCCCTGTGCCGTGTACACGCGCACCCGTTCGACGCCGCAACTGGGTGAACCTCTCTTGAAGACAAACCCTGAGAGGTCCTGTTTTTGGAACGAATCAAGACGCGTGGCGATCATCGTCTCCATTGCCTGGGTGTGATCGTGCTTGCTCTTAATTGTCATGAGTCGGGGATGATGCGGATCGCCCATCAGACGCATGGCTTCACGCGGGGTGCCTAATCCCGCTTCCACCTCAGGGCAGACCGGTACCCATTCGACGTAGCGGCCCAAGACATCAGTTAGGAAATGGTCCTGCTTGTGTTCTCCGTCGAAGCGGACCTTATCTCCGAGAAGACACCGACTGATTCCAAGACGAATGGGAGTGGTGCTCACAGCGCTAGCTCAGACCCTCGCCCGGCAAAGAGTGATTGGAGAGCGAATTCTAGTTGGGGATATCGGAACGGATAGCCATTATCGAGTGCGACCTTTGGAATCACTTGTTGGCCGGTCGTCATGAATGAGGCCAGTTCGCCGAAGGCCAGGCGGAGTGCAAACCCAGGTACAGGCAACCAGGATGGTCGCTTCAAAGCAGCGCCTAATGTTGCACAAAACTCCTTCATGGTGACAGTTCCCGGTGCGACCACATTGACAGGACCAGCAATCTGTTCGTGTGCCAGCACCCATTCGATCAAGCCGACCAGGTCGACTCGATGGATCCAGGACACCCATTGAGAACCCGGCGTAATCGGTCCCCCTACAAAGGCACGGAACGGCGGTACCATCTTTGCGAGTGCTCCTCCCTCCTTGTCCAAGACCATACCGATTCGCAAGCAGAGGACGCGAGTGTTGTACGATTGTGCTGCCAGGGCCGCTCCTTCCCATGACCGGCAGAGGTCAGCGAAGAAGTCGGACCCAGGACCATCTCGTTCATCGAATCGTCTATCCGGGCTGGTTCCGTAGTAGCCGACGCCCGAGGCACTGATGAACACACGAGGCCTGCTGGACGCGCGCGATATCGCATGCGCCAACAGCTGCGTCGCATTCACACGGCTGTCCACGATGAGTTGCTTCCGCTCTTTTGTCCACCGGCCTGCGGCAATCGGCTCGCCGGCTAGATTGATGACGGCATCAGTCCCTTGGAGACTCTCCTCCCAGGTTCCCGGATCGCGGCCGTTCCATGTGACTGCAGTGATGTTGGTCCCCAATACCCTTAGAACTGCCCCCGCATTTCGCGTAAGGATGACGATGTGATGACCGCTGCGGGATAACGTTGCACAGAGTGCCCGGCCAACGAATCCTGTTCCTCCAGTTACGACGATATTCATAGACGTATCTCCTGGGAGAGTTATCGATCTGCATGGCCGATCGCAGACATTTGTTCGACCTCTATGCCGAACGTTGATCGTCTGACTCCTCTGCGTACGCCCAGGTATGAGGCTGCGTTACGTGAATTCCTGATGCCTGGGTCCTAAAGCAGACCAGAAGCGGAATGCAGCCCACTCCCATGACACACGTGATCTACGAGAGGTAGAGTTCCTGGTCGTCGACAGATCAATAACATGGAGGTGTTCTGAAGGGACGGCCGTATTGGCAAAACTGTTCAGAGGCGTGGCGTATTCCCTTCAATGCTCGTCCGACTTGATTGGCCCGCGAACGCACCAGACTGGATAGGTGTAGATCTTGATGAAACTGAGGACGTTACCGAGGAAGGCATCCACATATCGCGCATAGGAAGGCTGATTGTCTTCGGGGACTACGGTCCAATAGGATGTCGGTTGGATGTTCAAGAATGGATGCCCCGGGGGAATATTGGGGATCGGGGAGTCCACTGCCGGCCCCACGAGGCTACGCATTTCGGAGGGTGCCGGTAGTCGCCAGCCTTTTTGACCACCGGTTACCCGGGTTACACATGTAGCGCGAGCTTCGTTCCACGTCACGGATGTTGGCATTGGGGAGAGCTCCCAGATGAGGTTTGTATCCTTATCGAGAACCGCATTGTTGTTGAAGTCAGGCAAGATCACGAAACGTTCGGCCGCCGGATGTGCCTCTTGCCAGTTCTTGATGATATCGGCGATGAGCGCGTCCTTTTGGACAGCCGGGCGCATCAAGAATTGGGAGCCCACTAGGCAAGATCCCCCAATGAGGGCCAGGAGCAGCAATTGGCGCACCCACTTAGCTGGCACTGCGTAACTCCAAATCGTCAAAACTTTGAAAAATGAGAAAACGCGTTCATCCTACTCTTATGGATGAGGGCGTATCAATGCTGTGCTAATCAGAGCTTGAGGATATCCATGGAAATGGATCAACTCTGAGGTGGGGTCTTAATCAGCAGTAAGAAATTCTCATCCCTATCCTTTACGCAGAATGTTGAAATCGGTGGTAATCCTGGATGTATGTCTTACGTGTTAACCATTAATCTAGCTGTATGCTGGAGCTCTTTCATGCCAGAATTATCAATCAGTTATGCTACAGCATGGAAAACCGAGCATGCTGGAATTAGTATCGCATGAGTGTGGTGGGGGTAAATGAGTTGAAAAGAGTATCTTGATGAGTATAAATTATACATGCGTGAGAGGAAGGAGAAGGCGTTTTTCTCTAGAAATCATTGTAGTGAAATAGTAGGAGAGCGCAGTCTCTGATATTTATATAGTGGAGGGAGGGACATACTATGGCCAGCGATAGAGGGTATGATATTTCGCAGTGGTACGATTCGAAGCCGGTAAAGCTCGGTTGGTTGGGGATGTTGGGAATCGGGGTGTTTTGGGTGGTGTACCAGCGGACGTTTGGGTACTCGCACGGCCTGGACTCCATGACGCCGGAGTTCGACTCGGTGTGGATGGGGCTGTGGCGGTTTAACATTCTGGCCAACGCCGTGTTCTTTGCCGTATCGATCGGGTGGATCTGGGTGA
>JACRQB010000193.1 GCA_016222925.1 Nitrospirota bacterium
TTCTGTTACTCATCGAAGGGGACGATGAATTGCGACCGGTTGTCAAGGAGCTTCAGGCCACGCCTATGACCGGGGAGCAAAATCCGTTTGAAGGAACTCTTTCCAATGAGACAAGAATCATTGCGGTGACCACCGGCGTTGGTCCCGAACAAGCCTATCGGGTGACCGCAGATGCGATCCGGCAATTCAGCCCGGATTACGTGCTCTCTGCCGGAACCTGTGGCGCGTTGGTTCAGGGTCTCGAGGTGTCGGATTGGGTGGTGACAGGAGATGTCCGTGCGATTGGGCAGGCGCATCAGCAATGGTCTACGTTCGAGACGCTTCGAGACCATGACGAGACCGCGGCACCGCGCCTCGGCCAAGCCCTCAATCAGACCCCACGATGGCATCAGGGAAGATTGGTGACCGTGGCTGATGAACCGATTCATTGTGCAATGGCCAAGGCCGAGATCGCGACGCTCCATGACGCGATTGCGGTGGACATGGAAAGTTATGGCATTGCACGAGCGGCCGTCGAGAATGGGCTTCCGTGGGTTGTGGCGCGAGTCGTCGTCGATACTCCAGCCCTGCCCTTGCCGGACCTCGGCGCCATGAACGTACGCACAGGGCGTCCTCCCCTTTCAGGCATCGCCAAATATGTCCTCATGAACCCGCTTGCGGGCCCCCACAGATTACACGGATTATGGTCCCTGGTGCAGACCTACGCGTTTCACCTTGTCAGAATCTTGCCGGAATTCACTGATGGGTCGAGGGTCTCTGCCCCAAGAGAAGAGTGTCAACTCGTGTAATCGCTCATTGCTCCACGATCTTTCCCAAGACCACCACCCCCTCGCCTGTCGATCACGTGATCGTCGCCCAGACCTGTGCGTCATGGGCTCCTTATCCACGGTGAACGTGGGGCGTCCTGTGCCGGCAGCCGGAATGCCTGCACCGCGAGGGAGCTGACCTGGTGTCAATTTTCTCCAACGACGTCCAGGCACAGACTGTACGACTCAAAGCGATGACGCGCGCTCAGGCAACTTGACCATCGTGCGAAGGGCCTTCATGGCCCCGAAATCGCCGCCGTCTTTCGCGCCGAGCAGGACGAGCAATATATCGAAGTCCCTTATCATCGACAGCGGGAGAGCGAATTGGTCTACGAGTTGTCCTTCCTTGTTCACGACTCGCAGCTCAATCCAGGCTAAGGCACAGCCCAGTAACACCTGTTCATCCCCTTCACAGAGGTTTCTCGTTCGCCGCTTCGCCCGAAGCGGACGAACCGTCCGTTGACCAGATGCATGATAGAGCACGATGGTCTCCCTTTTCTTGAACCCACGCGCCTTCAGCACCCATGCACGGCACGCCAGTGTGACACCCTGGCTACCGGCTTGCTCTACCAAATCCGGTTCGATCAGTCTTGGGACGAATGCGGGTGAAAGTTGTCCAAGTATTGGGCACAGCACGATGTGATACCCAAAGCGTAAGAACTGGACTGCCCATGGCAATAGCATCAAACAGGGCACCAGAAGCAGAATCCCAAAAATCGCCGCAACGAAGGGACTCAGGAAAAAGTAGATCGCCAGAAAGAAAAGCGAAAATACCACTTTGGACGTCTCAAAGATCAGATCGATGAACGGCACAGGGCTGAGCCAAATGAGGACATCCAGAACCAACCGGGCCAGCATCATCACGACCAGCGAGATGATTGCAGCCAGAAGCAGCATCGCCGTGCTGGATTCCAAGGCCGGTACCAGACTCGCCTCGACGATCGTCGAAAGCAGTTCCGACGAGGATGCACTGTGCACGTTTGACGTCAACGCCTCCGCACCGATCATGAGGTAAAGAAGGCCCACGGCGACATCCTCGACAATGCGGACGAACTTACCAAAGGCGCCTCGAAGTTTTCCCGAGTTGGTAAGTCAGGTGAGCCCCGCCAGAATGGAAAACGTGCCGAACAGCCACCAACTCGCATACTGTTTCGCTTGGAGAATCAACGAATTCTGACGGATCTGCCGAACCAATCCCAGATTCGAGTTGGCAAGCAGGGGCTCGTCCATCAACAACGCCGTCCCGGTTAAGACCGCCAAACCAAGGAACGGCGTGGAGGCGATGGCAGGCAATGGTCCGAACACCTCGATGAGTCTCTTATTGAGTTGATCGACTTGCTGACCTCGGCCCGTGGGTGAGTTCGTCGCGTTGTCGGACTCGCGCTGCTGAGATGCCCAACAACCTGCGACGAGGATCAGAGTGAGAGACAGCCCAAGTATCGTCGATCGCCGAGGCACATCCCGCATCATGTCCCTCCCCTACGACCATACCCCGAGTGCAATAGCAGACACGCGAGCGGAATTGATCAACTCTTCAAGCACCAACTGACTCAACGACGATCCTGTCACACCCCAGTCAACCACCATTCAGCAAACCTAAGGGTCGTTTGCACACAGCGAAACCTAGATGGATGTCTATGATATCAACAAAACGGGCAGGAATGTTCCAGCTTTGAACTTAGGGAGAGTTTCTCCTTGCCCAATGCAATGAGGGTGCAGCGCTCAATTGAGCAATGAACTGAGCAAAGAACAGGACGCGAGGAGCCTCACAAGAATGGCATGAATTTCGAATGATTGTGCGGTCGCCTCTGAAGAAGACGTTCCGCCAGGTGAATCGTTTTCGATTCAATGAATCTGAATAAATACCGCGAGGGTGCGTGCGCGATGCGGAATGCAATCGGCAGTGCAGATGCTAATTGGGCAATTGACTTTGTAGCTCATCCCGTGGCCATCAGGATACACCTGTTATTTCTGCTGCTCCCACAAGCGAACCACGCGCGAGTCCATGCCCCCCGACAAACGTTTTGATTTCTCCCTAGAGTTGTTGCGTCGAAAAGCCTCAAGGAGCCGGCATTTCTTTGAATTCACCTCGGCATTCGTCGCGCATCTCCTGCAATTCACGTCGGATGCCCCTCGGCCATTTGGTGGATATCGCTACGGAGTGCTTCTGCTGCTACCCCAACATGCCGTTTGATCTCTTCGACCTGTACGTCGTTCATTAGCATCTGCCCGGCCTGATCGAATGCAACGCGACTCATCGACGAAGGCGCCGCTCGAACCCATCAGGAGAGCATCGCCGGAAGGCCAGGTCGCCGAAAAGAGGAAAAGAAAACCGACGCATTCTCGACCTCAGCCCACGACAGCACCACCATCTCCTGTTCGGCAGTGAAAGACTGGAGCAGCCAGAGTACGCCGAGAAAGAGGGCAATGATGGCAGGCCAGACCATCGAGAGCGCACCAATAACGAAGACGAACGTGATCGCCGACAACGTCAGCTGGAGGAATTGGTTCTTGACGATAATCATAAGGTCCTCCCTGGTTTGCTCTCGACCGGAGCAGAGAACGATGCGCGATTGAATGAGTTCCACCATATCTCACAACGACTGCATTGCAAACAACTAGGAATACTACTAGAAGTGCATGTACAGGCCGGGTGTCTCACCCACCCAGCCCGCCCCTCACCTACTCAGAAGAAGCTCTTCCCTGGCCGTCTGTTAAGGCTTGGAGCGACACCAGCACAACGCTGGTGGACTGTGTCACCATCCTGCTGGAGCGAGTCACACTTGTTCGCAACATAGACTCTATGGAAATTCGCCACTGCGCGTTCACACACGCAACGACCATGCCACTCAGAATTCGCGAGCGATGTGTGAGTTTCGAAGGATTGCGCTGCTGTTTCTCTACGTAGTGGACCCAGAAGGCGTATCTCTTTCGATTCAGGAGGTATCCGAATGCATTCAGCGAGGTGGGGTGTGGCAGAGTACGCAACCGAGAACGTAGAGACACATTCGAGCATGCGATTGTCCGGCTCGTCCTTCAGAACATGAAGGGCAGCCAAGTCTTCAGCCGAGTCGACCTTCACGTGGAGCACTCTCGCGGTGTCTGTCAGGATCGCCACTAGATATGGTGGGCCGACACCCTGGAAGACCCCATTACTTTTTAATCCCTGTCTCATCCCACAACGAAACGCCTTGCTGGACGCGGTATTCTGTCAAAATCCCCAGTTGCAAAGCGCCGCCAGACGGCGTATAGGGTAAGGTACTCTTTGTTGGTTTTACGTATCGCTTAATGCGATGTTTTGTGTGTCGGTTTTTTTGTTTTGGCCACCTGTCGTCCCCCTGTTTCGTGGCTGGTTCTTGTGGTGTGAACGGGGTCGACTGTTGCCCTAATATTCGAATTCCAACATCTTGACTCCATACCGGTGGAGTCGCTGCACTTTATCTTTGAGTGAGGTGAGATATGGTTATGAAGCTGGTCGCTTTCGCGTTTCTCTTCACCTTCACGGTCAATGGACAGGAATCGAGTCAGGCTGCGGCCACTCAGTCCATTGCCGACAACCAGCCGACCGCGGTTCAATCAGACAATGGTCAACGTTCTCTTATGGCCATGCTCGTCGGGCTCTTGACCCCAGCCGATGTTCGGCCGGCTCAACAGGACAACGAGGCGGGCTCGTCTATTCACAAAGTCGACGGCGATGAGACTGCTCTGGCTCCGTCAATTACGCCTATGACGTCGATTACGATCGACACACCCCAGAGCCAATCTTCGGAAGCAGAGAAGGAAACGGTGCGGTTGGAACAACTCCTCGAACAGCTCACGGCTAAAGAGAAAGAGTTGTCCTCACTGCGAGAGAAAACGACAGCGGCGGCTAATCAGGTGACCGTCGAAAAGACCCGCGCGGAAGCCTTGGAAGCGCAGCTGACCCAAAAGGAGCAGGAACTCGCAGGGCTCTGCACCCAACGGGACACCCACCAGCACATGTCGCAGGAGCTGAACCGGACACGAAGCAGCCTGGAGTTGGCCAGACAACAAGTCTTCGATATTGAACGGCAATTTGCCACCAACAATGACCAGCTCGATACCGCGATGCAACGGATTGCGGACCTCGATTTGATGTTGGTGGCGAAAGAGCAGGACTTCCAACTGGCCAAGGCCAACATGGATATGGAACTCGCCGCCCGCGACTCGCAGCTCGTGCAGGCAAAGCGCCTGCTCGCGAGTCTGGGCAAGAGCTTGCCGAAGCCGGTCAAACTATCCCCGTACAATAAGAATGTGCTGCCTCAGCCAGCCATCACGACGGCGCGTGCCACAGTTGACCTCGCTCGGGTCAGCGAGAAGCTGGCGAGCGCCCTCCAAGACGAACTCAAACGAGGCACCGTGGTGTTGGAGCAGCGCGGCGACAAACTCACGCTGGCGCTGTCATCGGGAGAACTGTTTGGCAAAGGTCGAGTGATCATGACACCGGCGGGAACCACCTTGGTCAAGCGCATCGGCGTCGCCTTGCGAAAATTCCGTCCCCAGAGCGTCGAAGTCGCCGGCCATACCGACAGCATACCGGTCAAGTACGATCCTCGGCGGCCGTTTAAGGATAACGCTGAGCTTTCTCGGGCACGGGCCGAGAATGCCGGCAAGGCGTTGGTTAAGGGAGGGTTAGGAGCGGACCGCGTCAGGGTTGTCGGGTATGCGGACGCACGCCCCATCGCAACCAACGATACAGAAGAAGGCCGAAGCAAGAACCGGCGGGTCGAGATTGTCGTAACCCAGTCGCCCGAACCAATCGCCTCTATTGGTGAAACGGACGAGCAACTTGCACGCAACACTCGTGACACATCCCAATACGGTGGAATGGTCAAAAAAGTTTCGACTCGCTGATACTCAACAGACAACCATGTCGGCCTATGAGAGGCCGACATGGTTCGGTCGGTTTCCCACAATCTGCCCTCTACCTGTTTAGAATGCCACCTTCCCTCATGTTCTGAAGGACGTGTGAATCACCGCAATATTTCCCATCCAAGCCGCCACTTGAGGGCATGACGCACCCTGCAGTATCCTGCTCGCCGACAGGGAAGAAATTGAGATGACGCCTACCGAAGCCGCAGCTGCCTTGTTCAACGCCATGCCGCAACCTCTCACCGTGTCTCAGCTTGAGGAATACGGAGTCGAGGCATCGGAATCGACCTCCAGCCGGATCGCTCGTGAAATCTTGTCGTTAAATCTGTATTGGATCCTGGCCGCAGTGGATGCCCACATCCCCGCCAAGTACAGAGCCGCCATTACGGAGGACCTGCTTGAGTCTGTCCGGAAGGCGTGGTGGGAATCAGGGTGGTGTGGAGCCGGTACCTGGGCCGAGTATCAACCGGAACTGCGCGAACGGCAAGCTCACTATGCACGCCTGATCGATCAGGAAGGGATCAATCCCATGGGTCTTTGCGCGGAGACGGCGTCACTGATCGAAGATCAAGGCATCATTTCGCCGGAGGACCGAGCAAAGCTGCTTGTGTTGCTGATCGACTATGCGCCTGCTTCGGAATACGGCAGGTTGCTCGAAGAGATGGGATAAGTTCCGCGCTCACAAATAGCGGTGTGACAACACCTTGCCGCTGTCGTCCAATTCGTAGAGGAGCGGTACGCCGGTCGGAATGTTGAGTTCCAAGACCTCTTCCTTCGACAATTGGTCCAACTCCATCACCAGCGCACGAAGACTGTTGCCATGCGCCGCAATGATGATGGTTTCCCCCTTCACTAAACAGGGCTTGATCATTTTCTCATAATAGGGCAAGGCGCGTTCGGCCGTATCCTTGAGGCTTTCTCCGCCAGGCGGTTTCACATCATAGCTTCGCCGCCAGATTTTCACTTGCGCGTCCCCGTACTTCTTGGCAGTTTCGGCCTTATTCAGCCCTTGAAGGTCTCCGTACATCCGCTCGTTTAATGCCTTGTCCTTCTCGATCGGGATGGTCGTTTGGCCAATGGCCTCCAAGACAAGTCTCAAGGTCTCATTTGCGCGAGTGAGCACCGAGGTGAACGCCCGGTCAAAGGTAAACCCACGGAGCTTTTCACCGGCTTGTTTGGCCTCCTCGATCCCTTTTGGAGAGAGCGGAACATCCACCCAACCGGTGAAACGGTTTTCCAAGTTCCATTGTGACTCCCCATGCCGAAGCAAGACTAATCGAGCCATCGCAGATCCTTTATTATCAACCTGAACATCTCATCAGGGGCCAAAGCATACTGAATTGTCGCGC
This sequence comes from Nitrospirota bacterium, assembly GCA_016222925.1. Classification (GTDB taxonomy): domain Bacteria; phylum Nitrospirota; class Nitrospiria; order Nitrospirales; family Nitrospiraceae; genus Nitrospira_D. The sequence continues at coordinate 7,046 of JACRQB010000193.1, forward strand.
CAAGTCAAGCCTGTGACTGCAAGACCGCTTGCCTGGCCGGTCGACCGGGTGATTGCTCCACATCGGGTGGGCCTTCTTGCACCATCTTCGTCAACGTCGCGAGGAAGATGATGTAGAAAAACACACCGACCCAGATGACATAGGGCTGCACCCCGCCTGATTCCTTCAGTGCGGTTTCTTGCGCGGCCACATTCATCCGGCCGGCTTTTTTGATTTCACCGATGTGCTCCCGGCAATGCCAAAAATACAGATAGTTCGCAGTCGCTCCCGCCATGACGCTCCACACGATGCCGGCGGAAAAATCTCCTGTGAGATACGTCGAGACCATCGGGCCGACCGCATACACAAACGCGTGCAGATACATCTTACGGTACAAAAACCACAGGAAGGAGATATAGAGAAAGGCCGGCCAATTCCACGAAAGCGCGAACTTTGGCTGGCCGTTCGACGAAAATTTCTTAAACACGGTCAGGTAGTGGTCGGCGTTGGGACCGAGGAATTGGCGCCAGTTGACTGCACTGACTGCACATCATCATGGCGACGCAGCTTACCACACTCCGAACAGGAGGATACCACCTATCGCGTAATAGCTGATATTGGAGATATTGCGCATGCGACTTCTGACGGTAATTTCACGATGCTCCGCTTATTGCTCTTCCCATTGCCCCTGTGCTAGCTTTTTCTTCTTTCTTAAGGGGATACGCCGTCATGCCGACCGAAGAGCTGAAAGATGATGCCGCCAAATATCTGATGCAGACCTATACGCGCCAGCCGGTTTCGATTGTACGGGGGCGAGGCGCAAAGGTCTACGATCTGGAGGGGCGAGAGTACCTCGATTTCGTCGGTGGGATTGCCGTCAATGTATTGGGGCATGGTCATCCTGACCTGGTTCAAGCCATCCAACGCCAGGCAGCCCAACTGATCCATACGTCCAACCTATATTACACCGAACCTCAAGTGAAACTGGCGCGCCTGCTGGTGGACCATTCGTTCGCCGACCGCGTGTTTTTCTGCAACAGCGGAGCCGAAGCCAATGAAGCGGCGATTAAGCTTGCGCGACGGTACGGGCATGAGCGGCATGGGCCCGACCGCTATGAAGTCATCACGATGAAGAATTCGTTCCATGGCCGCACGCTGGGCATGCTCACGGCCACGGGACAGGAGAAGGTTCAGAAGGGTTTCGAACCGCTGATGCCCGGGTTTGCCTATGCCCCGTTCAATGATTTCGGCGCGATCGAGTCCATGGTCAATGAGAAGACCGCGGCGATCATGCTGGAACCGATTCAAGCGGAAGGCGGCGTGTATGTGGCCGACCGGGATTATCTGAAGAGCCTGCGCGAACTCTGTACACAGCAAGACATCTTGCTCATTTTTGATGAAATTCAAACGGGCATGGGTCGAACCGGCACCTTCTTTGCCCATGAGCAACTCGGTGTGAAACCCGATATCATGACCCTTGCAAAGGGTCTCGCCGGAGGAGTGCCGATCGGCGC
>JACRQB010000086.1 GCA_016222925.1 Nitrospirota bacterium
GCCGCAAACTTGAACGAATCTTCAATCATCCGCTCCACTTCCGTGTCCGAGAGCCCGTACGACGGTTTGACCTCGATCGACTGGCTTTGACCCGTCCGCATGTCCGTCGCCGTGACGTTCAAGATGCCGTTGGCATCGATCAAAAAGGTCACCTCGATACGCGGAACGCCGGCGGGGAGAGGCGGTACTTTCAGACGGAATCGCGCTAAGCTCCGGTTGTCTTTCACGAGTTCGCGCTCACCTTGGAGGATGTGAATGTCTACTCCGGTCTGACCATCGACATAGGTCGTGAACATCTCCTTGGCGCTCGCGGGGATGGTCGTGTTTCGGCGGATCAGGCTGCTCATCACGCCGCCCATTGTCTCGATGCCCAATGATAACGGGGTGACGTCCAAGAGCAACATGTCCGTCGTGCCGCCACTGAGAATATCGGCTTGCACCGCGGCCCCAAGCGCGACGACTTCATCCGGGTTCAAGTGACAATGTGGTTGCTTCCCAAAGAGGGCTTCGACTCGTTGCCGGACCAATGGCATCCGGGTAGACCCGCCCACGAGCACGACTTCATCAATGCCTTTTGGAGTGAGCCCGGCGTCTTTTAATGCGATGCGACAGGGCGCTAAGGTCCGTTCGATGATTCCCATCACGAGAGATTCGAGCTGATCACGCGTCAGCTCTCTGGTAAAGCGTCCGTTGTCCTCCGGGAGCTCGATGGTGATCTCGGTCTTAAGCTCATCAGACAGGCGGATCTTGGCCCGCTCCGCTTCCAACCGGACAGTCTGCATGTGATCGGGGTAGCGGCTGACGTCGATCCCGTACTGGTCTCGGATGTCTCCGATGAAGAGGTCGGCCAACATGCGATCGAGATCGTCTCCGCCAAGATGGGTATCGCCGCTGGTCGCCAGCACTTCAAAGATGCCGTCTTTCAACTTCAGGATTGAGATATCGAATGTCCCACCTCCGAAGTCATAGACGGCGATGGTCCCTTGCGTTTTTTGTTGAAGTCCGTAGGCCAGCGACGCGGCGGTCGGCTCATTGATGATGCGCAACACCTCCAGTCCGGCAATGAGGCCGGCATCTTTGGTGGCTTGCCGTTGGCTGTCGTTGAAGTAGGCCGGCACCGTGATGACGGCTTTTGTGATGCTTTCGCCGAGGGAGGCCTCCACCCGCAGCTTCAGTTCCTTGAGAATCATGGCGGAGATCTGTGGCGGTGAATAGCTCTTCTGGCCAAGCCGGATCCGAATCACACCACCGGTCTCAGTGACATGGTATGGAAAATAGACCAGCTCGTTCTGGACATCGGCCAGCCCTTTACCCATGAATCGCTTCACGGAGTAGACCGTCCGTTCAGGAGTTCTCGTCAAATGCTCTTTCGCCGAATCTCCGACGATCAAGCCATTGTCCGTCAAGGCGACGACCGAGGGCACCATGGTCCGACCGTTGCGGTCTGGGACGACGCAGGGCTGCCCGTCCTTCATATAGGCAACCAGCGAATTGGTTGTGCCTAAGTCGATACCGACTATACGTGCCATATCAAAGATGCTGAAAAGGGTTTCTCAGACGATTGCTGCTGCCAGGTCGTTGACGATGTTGTTGATATAGGTCCGATGCGACAGGAGATCGCGCATTTGCTTCAGGATTCTGTCCCGCTCCACCCTCGTCAGACTCGTGGCTTCTCCCGCGTCTTGTAGCTGGTCCCAGTCGGTGAACAGCTGCCGAAGTTGGGATTCCATCCCTTCCTTGCGCCGCTCCAGCGCCTCCTGCTCAGTCTGGAGGGTGGCACGGAGCTGATGTCCATGATCCGAAGCACGATCCGATGCCCGGTACTCTTCCAGGGTATCTTGTAGCTCCAGAATCTCTTCAAAGAGATCGGCTGGCGGGGAGGTTCGAATGTCTTTGACTGAGCCCGTTTCCAAGGCCAGGAGGTATTCCGCTCGTTGAATGGGGTCACGGAGCGTGCGATAGGCGGTATTGAGAACTGCGGCATTACTGAGACTGATCGTCTGTTCGTCTGCGCTTTTGGTCTGATAAAAATCCGGATGGAATGTCCGGCTTAGTTCGTAGAACTTGGTCTCTAGTTTCTGCGGGTCGAGCATGAGGCGTCGTGGAAACCCGAGGCAGGTGAAATAGTCGGTTTCTTTTGAAACCGGCTGGACTTTCACACACCGGTCACAGAAGTATTCTCCTGTCACTTCTGACTGACAGTGCCAGCACATGCTCCGAGCCATCTGCAGCTGGCGACGAGTATCGAGAAGGGGGGGTGATTGCTGCTTATCCATGAGCAAAAATTGGCATGGTGTATACCCCATGCCCGGTCGGTATCCTGAGTGGATGGCGAATTAAGCCGAGAACGATTCTCCGCAGCCACAAGTTTTGTTGGCGTTCGGGTTCAAAAACTTAAAGTTTCCGCCCATCATGTCTTTTTGATAATGATCACTTTGACACCATCGATCTCATGGACTTGATCGTATTGTCCGATCTTGTCATCGAAGTTAATCGTGTAGCTGAGGCCCGAACACCCGCCGCCTTTTACGCCAAGGCGAAGGCCACCTTCCTCAATGCCTTGTACGTTGATGAGCCGCTTCACTTCTTTTACGGCTGCGTCGGTGAGCGAGATGATCGGAGTTGGAGTCTCAACATTGGTGGTGTCCATGAGGCGCTCCCTTCGTGGCTGTTACTTGGTGCCGGTTGGTTGTCCGTCTGTCTTCTTTTGATAATCGGCCAACGCGGCTTTGATGGCATCTTCTGCCAGAACCGAGCAGTGAATTTTTACAGGAGGGAGATTCAACTCCTGTACGATGTCCGTATTCTTGATCTTTTGGGCTTCCTCGATTGTCTTTCCCTTGAGCCATTCGGTGGCCAGGCTGGAGCTGGCGATGGCTGATCCGCAACCGAAGGTCTTGAACTTCGCATCAACGATCGTATCGTTCTGGACCTTGATCTGCAGCTTCATCACGTCACCGCACTCCGGGGCTCCCACCATCCCGGTGCCCACGTCTGCATCGTCCTTCTTAAAGCTGCCCATGTTGCGGGGATTGTTGAAATGATCGACGACTTTATCGCTGTATGCCATGGTGTCCTCCGAAATATACGTTGTGTCTCAGTTAGTGCGCGGCCCACTGAACGGATTTCAGGTCCACGCCTTCTTTGGCCATCTCATAAAGAGGGGACATTTCTCGCAACTTGGTGACGACCTCAATAACCTTTTTGGTCGTATAGTCAATCTCATCGTCGGTATTGAAACGGCCCAAGCCGAAACGAATCGAGGAGTGAGCGAGCTCTGTCCCGACGCCAAGTGCGCGCAACACATACGAGGGTTCCAGGGTGGCCGATGTGCAGGCCGAACCGGACGAGAGCGCGATGTCTTTCATGCCCATGAGCAGTGACTCGCCTTCGACGTAGGCGAAGGAAATATTGAGATTGCCCGGCAAACGGTTTGTCGGGTGGCCGTTGAGATAGCTTTCTTCGAGCGCTGCCATGATCTCGGCTTGGAGGCGGTCGCGCATCTTGGTCAGCCGAGCCGTATCCGCCGCCATCTCCTGCTCGCAGAGTTCACAGGCTTTTCCAAATCCAACGATCAATGGGACCGGCAGGGTGCCCGACCGCATGCCTCGTTCATGGCCTCCTCCATCGATCTGAGGCGCAATCCGTACGCGAGGGTTCCTTTTTCTGACGTACAGCGCGCCGACTCCCTTGGGGCCATAGATTTTGTGGGAGGTAAATGACATGAGATCAATGCCCATGGCTTGGACATCGACGGGAATCTTGCCGACGCCCTGCGTGGCATCGCAATGGAACAGGACCCCCTTGGATTTGGCGATCTTGCCGATCTCCTGGATAGGGTTAATCGTGCCGATTTCGTTATTGGCCAGCATGATGGAGATCAGGATGGTCTTGTCGGTGATGGCATTCTGGACGTCCTGCGGATTCACCATGCCGTATTTGTCGACCGGCAGATAGGTCACAGTCGCCAGCCCTTTGGCTTCAAGGGACTTGGCTGTATCGAGCACGGCCCGATGTTCCGTGGACGATGTGATGATGTGAGTGCCTTTCTCCTTATACATCTCCAAGACACCCTTCAGTGCCAGGTTGTCCGATTCAGTGGCGCCGCTGGTGAAGACGATCTCTTTTGCGTCGGCCTTGATGAGCTTCGCAATCTGTTTCCGGGCTTGTTCCACCGCTTCTTCTGCGGCCCAGCCGAACGCATGGTTGCGACTGGCGGCGTTGCCGAACTTTTCCACGAAATAAGGGAGCATCGCCTCCAAAACTCGCGGATCCATAGGAGTGGTGGAGTGGTTATCAAGGAAAATGGGAAGCTTCATCGTTCGACTCCTTGTGCCGAGGGAGACTGAATCGTAATAAGAGGCGTGCCCCCCATCATGTCTCCCAACGTCATGTTGTTCAGTAACTGATAGATGCTGTCTTGGATTTTCAGGAGCGGCGTGCGGATGTTACAGTGTTCGCGTTGCATGCAGAAGTCGCCGTCTTTTTCGTGCGAGCAGTCGGTGATGGCAAGCGGGCCTTCGATGCTTTCGATAATTTGTGCAATCGTGATCTGTCTGGCACTTCGTGCCAGGAGATACCCTCCCTTCGGACCATTATGGCTTTCGATGAGGCCCTGCTTTGAGAGAACTTGCAGGACCTTCGCCAACAATTCCAGGGGAATATTGTATTCCTCGGCGATCTCTTTCGTATTCACCACACGGCCGGGCGTCACATCGCCGAATTGGACCGATGCAATGTGCTGCAGCGCCATGAGCGCGTAATCAGCCTTTTTTGATATCTTCAACATTGCTATTGCCGATTCCTTAGATCGGAGACTATAATGATCTCCGATCAATATGGTCGTACTAAGAGTAGCATGCAGGTTTCTCCGCTGTCAATACACAGCCAGAGTTCTTATGATCGCTCAGAAAGGAATAGGCACATGGGTGGCACAAACCCCTATATTGAACGGGCCGAATATGAACTTCCTAAAGTTTCCTATACCATTACCTTTATCCAGCCGGATGGAAGCTCAACCGCGGTTGCAGTCGATCCTGCAAAGATTCCCTATGGTCCCACTGGGCTGCCAGGGAGCATTTTAGATATTGCAATGGGTCATGGCATGGATTTGGAGCACGTGTGTGGCGGGGTCTGCGCCTGTTCGACCTGTCACGTCATGGTGAAGCAGGGATTAGACACCTGCAATGAAGGTACGGATGATGAGTATGATCAGTTGGATGAGGCTCCCATGACGACACTACAGTCTCGGCTGGGATGCCAATGCGTGCCGAATGGGACCAAGGATATCGTCGTCGAAATTCCAGCCGTCAATAAAAATCTTGTGCGGGAGGGGCATTCATTGGCGTGATTTCTCACACGCGACTCATTCAACACTTCGGCGTGTTCTGAGTGAACAGTGCGGGCCGACCATTCTAATCGTACGTCTCTATCTTCACGTCCTTTCGGTCGTACCCTTCTTTTATAAAATAGGCACGCAGGGGACGGACGAACGCTTTGGTTCCACAAATCATGGGCACGACTTTGGGCTGTCCGTTGACCAGCGGCGTGAGCATGGACAAGGTCTTTTCCACAGCCTCCGATTCCCCGTTCTGAGCGACCAGCGGAAGATAGCGGAACGAGGGATATTGCATGGCCATCGTGAGCCATTCCTGATGGAATAAGACCTCATCTTCGCCGGGTGCCACGGCAATCAGTAGAACGGGAGTTTGGATTTTCGAGAAAAACATCTGTTTGAGGAGGCACCGCATCGGAGCAAGGCCCGTGTAGCGCGCAATCAGCAGCAGCTCGCGATCGAGTGGTTGAGGGAGGACGAAATTCCCATAGGGGCCTGACAGGGGAACCTCATCTCCAGACCTCAGCTCATAGAGATAATTGGAAGCCAGTCCACCTGGGACGCGATCAAATACCAGCATTAATTCGCCATACGGAGACGAAGGGTCGGCTATGGAGTAGGCGCGGTTGAGCGGGGGCTTTGGCCCCACCGGCAGTTTGAGGGAGACCCACTGTCCTGGTTGAAAGGAGATCTTCCTGGTTTTGGGTTTGACAACGAGTTGGCGAACGTGGGGCGTGAGATCGGTGACCGCAAGTACCGTGGCCGGTTGCGTGAGTTCCGCCATAATCGATTCGAGGCACCGTCATAGCAGAAGCCGTCAAGAGATGGAAGTAGCAAGGCGATGTACAAGGATTTTCACAGCATGGTATAGATGACTGGGTTGTTGTGTGTGAAGAAGGGACGGCACGGTCATGAGTCAGGTTCGCGTTCGGTTTGCCCCAAGTCCGACGGGGTTTCTCCATATAGGAGGAGTGCGTACGGCTCTGTTCAATTGGCTCTTCGCGCGCCAACAACAGGGTGTGTTCATCCTTCGCATTGAGGACACTGATCAAAGTCGCTCGACGGATGAATCGATTCAGGCCATCATCGAAGGCATGAAATGGGTCGGACTTGATTGGGATGAAGGGCCATTCCGCCAAACAGGTCGGATGGACTTGTATCGAGCCCACGCCATGAAGTTACTGGAGACCGGGCAGGCGTACTGGTGTGTGTGTAAGGCTGAAGAGTTGGAGGCTCGGCGAAAAGAAGCGGAAGCCAAAGGACTCTCACCCCGCTATGACGGTCGCTGTCGCAATGTGAAGTTCACCGGCCAGCCTGGCGATGCCGCGCTTCGATTCAAGGCCCCGCAAGAGGGCCAGACGGTGATTGAGGACCTCATCAAGGGCAAGGTT
>JACRQB010000194.1 GCA_016222925.1 Nitrospirota bacterium
CAACTCTCCGAGTTCGACTTTCCGTTCGATCCATCCCTGGTCGCGTCGCAGCCCGTTATCCCGCGTGACTGCGCAAGATTGCTGGTTTTGGATCGAGCAACCCAACAACTGACCCATCGTCAGGTAGCCGAGCTTCCTGCATTGTTGGAGCCGGGTGACCTTCTTGTCGTGAACGACACAAAGGTGATGGCCGCACGAGTATCTGGAGTCAAGAAACCGACTGGGACACCTGTTGAGGTGTTGTTTGTGAAGGATCTTGGGGATCAGCGATGGGAAATCATGGTGAAAGGTTCGTTCCGCGTCGGCCAGGTTATTGAATTCGATCAACAATCCCGCGCAACTATCGTGAAGCGTGATGCGACGGGCACCGAAGTGTTGGTGGACAGTCCGGTTCCAATGACACAATTATTTCAAGCACGAGGGGTCATGCCGCTTCCGCCGTACATGAAGCGCGCAGTGACTCAGGAAGATCATCGCTGGTATCAGACGGTCTTTGCCAAACACGAGGGCGCGATTGCTGCCCCGACGGCGGGGCTTCACTTTACGGAGGACTTGTTTAGACGACTACGCGATGCGGCCATCAACGTCGCGACTGTGACCCTCCATGTTGGTCCTGGTACGTTCAAGCCGGTGATGACAGAGCGGATCGAGGACCACCGGATGGGGGGGGAAGTATTTCACGTCAGTGAGGAAACCGCTGTCGCAATCGTACAGGCGAAGCAGGGTGGTGGCAGGGTGGTGGCTGTTGGCACGACAGTGGTTCGTACACTTGAAACAGTCGCTCAAGAGAAGGGATGGATCGTTCCGATGTCCGGTGAAAGCCGTCTCTTTATTACGCCGGGGTTCCAGTTCAAAGTCGTCGATGCCCTCATGACGAATTTTCACCTCCCACGAACCACGCTGCTCATGTTGGTCTCAGCCTTCGCCGGAATCGAGCCCATTCGCAGGGCCTATGAAGAAGCAGTCAACGAGCGGTATCGCTTCTATAGCTATGGCGACGCGATGCTGATTCTCTGAATCGCAACGGTGCTCCATAGGAATTCTCATCTTTTTTTGAGCGTTTCCATCTCACTGGCTTCCGGATAGCCGCCGACCTGTGAAAGGCTGAGGTCGGTTATCGGTTGTGAGTTGCGTTGAGTTGTGAATGAGCGAAGCACATCTGCGGTGATGTCACACGATACGGTCAGAAGGCTTCGATTTGGTTTTTGATGCTGAACTATTGCCCCGTGGTTGACGATAGATTCTGGCAAAACAGTTCAACGGTCGTGCGGAATAGAAAGAGGGCTGTATCCTGGGGAGAGGCTGCGAGAGCTGATTGTGCGGTGATACGAATGTCCTCAGCGCTGATCCGGTTTCCAAATCCACATCGGTACCACGGCGTAGCTTCGCGAGCACGAAATCGAGTGGTGTGAGGACACGGATGCGGAGATTCGGCCGATCAACCAACATCGTCGACCGATCTCGGTAACCTGGAGGCATGGCGACAATCGACCAGCCTGAAAAGTTTTGCGTCAAATCCGCCGGAACCTGTGCCCTGGTCAGAAAGTCCAATAAGCTGCCAATCGGACCGGCTACTTCAGCATCCACATCGTGAGTGGCGCGACCTGCAATCCCGTAGGCCGGTAACGCCAGAGCGCCGATGAGGAGAAGATCAAGCGTGTCCCCAGATTCGGTGACATAGCGTGTGAGAAGGGAGACCAGCTGGTCAAGAGTGAGAGTAGGCAAAGTAGAGCGCCTCGGCAAAGGTCCGGTAATCTCGATCGTCGATTGGCCCAGGAGTGGTCGGGAGCGGGGCACGGTTCAAGACGAAGGTGATGAGTCGTCGATAGTGTGTGTACCAGCGGCATGCTGTGAGATAGGCGGCCTGTACGGCTGGCTCCGAGCTCCACGGTGTCAGATCCAGCCGGTCATTGACTAAAATTTCAAGCCAAAGCACTCGCCGACCACGGGCCGTACGAATGGCTTCCTCAATAGATGACGTGCCCAAGTAAGCTGGTAACAACCGCAGTGTGGGGGCTGTCGGGGGTGTTGTGCCAGAAGGAGTCACAGTCGCAGTGTAGCATAGCACTGTCAAAATGGAGAGCCGTAGAGAGATGGAGTCCAGGGTTCCATTTAAGATCGTCGATGCCCTCATGACGAACTTCCACCTCCCGCGGACTATGTTATTGATGCTGGTGTCAGCCTCCGCCGGGACCGAGCCGATACGGAAGGCCTATGAACAAGCGGTCAGGGAGCGATATCGCTTCTACAGCTAAAGCATAGCGTAACAAAGCGAGCTGGTTTTACAGCAGTTCGCGGCGGATCGTGACTGGTAGTTTGGCTTTCATGGACTGTTGGAATGAGACCAGGGCTCGTTGCTGTTTCTGTAAGAGCATGTCATCCAGCACACGTTGCTTGGCCTCTGCCGCCTTCGCGGGATCGGAATCTTGTGGTCTGGTCATCAGAGACTGTCCTTCGGCAATCTCTGCCGGCGTGAGGGCAACGGAATCTCTGACGATCATCCGGGCCTTATTCGCCAGGACTTCTTGGTGCTGGATCGACTCAAACGCGGCTGGGGTGAGATGATTAGCGGCTAGTACGCGTTTGCCCATTTCTTCGGCTGCGATGATCCAGATACGACTATCGACCAGTTGTCCGACGACGAATTCCTTGAACTCTTCTTCCTTGAAATCGGTCTTGACGTTGTCTTTGTAGATCCGGTGCATATTTTCATAGGTGCGCTTAAATTCGTCGAGGGAGACCGATTGATCCCCGACCGTGGCAACGGGTCCGCCGGCTTGTTCCCCGAATCCCCACCAGCCCATCGTAATTATGAAAGCAACCGCCAAAAGCCCCATGATGGACTTGAGGAGCCACGGGTAGTTGTGAGCAGCATCGCGCATTGTCTTAATCATCTAAACCCTCTTCCTTTTGTGAAGCCAACAGTGTACGTATGGACAGGTCGGAAGGCAAGAGCCGCTTTTGACGCGGATGGCCGGAGGTGGGATCCAGTAGCTGGTTTCTGGAGTGTGCCGAACGGTTGTGTCTTTCGCGGAGAGTCATGTGAGGAGTTAGGATGGCTCCGAAAACAGCACTCCAAAAAAGATTGTACTTTGTTTGTGCAAGTTGGTGTATTTTGTTATACTTTGCCACTAATTAGAAGGAGATCCCTTGGCAGGGGATTTGCTAACCTCGACGGCGCTAGAAGCAAGAGTCTATCCGAAGGCCCATGTCCTGAATAGATTCATTGCGAAGTTAATTGATCTGTTCATTGTCGTCGCTGCCGGCGAAATCGCTCCTCCGGTCGGCTTTCTGTCAGGCCTGGCCTACATTTTAATAGCTGACGGGTTTGCAGGAGGAAAAAGTATCGGCAAACGGTTGGTTGGTCTGCAAACTACGCGATTGGATGGCCGAGATACGGCTGGCTTCCGAGAATCGATCATCCGGAATCTTCCACTGGGCGGTGCCCTGATAGCGTATGCGGTCCCATATGTTGGATGGCTCGTCGCGCTGGCTATTTTAGCGTTTGAAAGTTTTTTGATCATTGGGAATGAGCAAGGTCGTCGGCTGGGTGATGAAGTAGCAAGAACGCACGTGTTAGACGCCGGTCAACTTTCGGTTCCGGATTAGGTTCGTCGTACACGAAGCACACAGGCTGAGCGCTGGATCGCTCGGCCAAGATGAAGGGAGAGACGCCGTGGGGTTTCCGGGAAACATGTTTGGGTGGTTCTCCGACGACCTAGCGATTGATTTGGGCACTGCGACCACCCTCGTGTACGTCCATGGGAAGGGGATTGTTCTCAATGAGCCCTCCGTAGTCGCAGTTGAAAAGAAAAGCGAAAAAGTGCTGGCCGTCGGTACCGAGGCGAAGAAAATGCTCGGCCGCACGCCCGGGAATATTGTCGCCGTTCGGCCGATGAAGGAAGGCGTGATCGCCGATTTCGAGATGGCCGAGCAAATGTTGAAACATTTCATCCGTAAAGCCCACAATCGCAGCGCGTTTGTGCGGCCACGCATCATTATCGGTGTGCCCTCCCGCATTACGCAGGTGGAGCAGCGGGCGGTGCGCGACTCAGCGGAATTGGCCGGGGCCCGAGAAGTCTATCTGATTGAAGAGCCGGTTGCTGCTGCGATCGGGTCCGGATTGCCGATCACGGAGCCGTCCGGCAACATGGTCGTCGATGTGGGAGGCGGGACGACGGACATTGCGGTCATTTCGCTCGGCGGGATCGTGTACAGCGAGTCTGTCAAGGTCGCCGGCGATCGGATGGACGAAGCGATCATGAATTACATCAAGAAGAAGTACAATCTGCTCATCGGCGAACATATGGCGGAACGGATTAAGTTTGAAATCGGGTCCGCCTACCCGTTCGAGGAGCGGAAAACCATGATGATCAAGGGTCGGGATTTGATTTCCGGCATTCCCCGCACGTTGGTCATCGATGACGCTGAGATTCGTGAAGCGTTGCAAGAGCCCATCGGAACGATCGTGAATGCGATTAAGATTGCGTTGGAAAACACCCCGCCTGAACTGGCCGGGGATATTATCGATCGCGGGATCGTATTAACCGGAGGCGGGTCGCTCCTGAAAGGGATGGATACCCGGTTCCGCGAAGAAACGAATTTACCGATTATTACGGTCGATGATCCGCTGACCTCCGGTAAGGTTCCATCCCTCATGCGGATGGTCAATTTACGCGTATCGTACAACGCTCGGCGTATCGCTCTCGGTCTTGCCGTTATTCTCGTGCTCGGCTTCCTGCTTCTACCCGGCCAACTCCAAAGTGTTTTTCAATCGATGGGCAGTCCCCTAGGATGGGTTATCAGTTGGCCCCTCCAGGCCGTGGCGGGGATTCATGATCGGATCGCGGATATCTGGGGACGATATGTGGCTCTCCAAGGGGTTGAAGAAGAAAATCAACAGTTGAAGCGAGAGCTGGATCTGCTCAAGGAACAAAACGGGCAACTGCGAGAAGCCTCGGCGGCGACGGAGCGGCTGTCGGCGTTGCTGGAGTTTAAGAGGCAAGCCCTTCCCACATCCGTGGCTGCCCAAGTGATCGGGCGTGATATCGGTAATTGGTACAAGACGATCATTCTGAACAAGGGGGCATCCGACGGGATTCAATCAGACCAGGGCGTGATTACTCCGGCAGGTGTGGTCGGTCGCATCGTCAAGACTACGGCCTCCACGGCCGTTGTCCTGCTCGTGACCGATCCCAATAATGCGATCGCCGGACTTATCCAACGCACGAGAGATGAGGGAATCGTCGAAGGGACGACGCAGGGACAGGCTCGACTCAAGTACATTCCGCTGTTGTCCAACGCACGGCCTGGTGATCACGTCGTCACGTCAGGACTGGTTGGGGGGTTCCCCCGCGGTATACCGATCGGCACGATCATACGAATCGATAAAGAAGAGGAAGCGCTGTTCCAATCTGCGGAGCTTTCTCCGGAGGTAGATCCGAATCGGGTCGAGGACGTGTTAGTTATTCGGTCCCTCCCGCTTCCGACCGAAGGGGAGAGACTTGGCGTTCCAAAGCCCAAGCCATGAAAGCGCTTATTTATTTTACCGTCATCGTTGGTCTTGTGCCGGTGCAGTCTGTTCTCCTCTCGCACCTCAGTGTGTGGGGGGTGAGGCCGGATCTCGGCTTCGTGGCGGTGTGTTTCATTGGTCTCATAGCAGGAGAGCTTGATGGCTTGTTGGTCGGGCTCGCACTCGGATGGGCGATGAGCCTGTTCTCCGCGCAGGACCTGATTCCGAGCGCGATCCTCAAGGGAGCCGTAGGGTATATCGCTGGTCTCGTAGGCCGGCAGGTGGTGTATCTAAGCCCCGTTGTGCTCGTTATGGGGCTGCTCGTTGTCTCGTGTGTGGTCGGGCTGGTTACGCCGCTCGCCCTGACGCTCAGCCCTCAGCAAGATCTGTGGTGGGCTGCCTGGACGGTAGTACTGCCACAAGCCTGCCTTGATGCGGTCATTGGAGGAGCGATCTACTGGCTTA
>JACRQB010000195.1 GCA_016222925.1 Nitrospirota bacterium
CATGACGACGCCCATTTGTACGATCGAGGGAAGCCAGTCGGTGGACGATGCTCAAGACCTGATGTGCGACCTCGGTGTGCGACATCTTGGCGTCACAGAGTCGGGTGAGATTATCGGGGTAATCTCGGTGCGGGACCTACTACTGTTCTATAAACGGTATGCGCAATCGAAGATTTCGACCGACGTGACGTACTCGGAACCGAAAATCTCGCAGGACTAAATACTGTGAGGGGTGAGGGGTAAGGAGTAAGGGGAATGCGGGACCATCGCCCCCGAATATCCGCCATGGTTGCACCGGTTGCCCTGTTTCTCCTTCCACGCTTGTTTGCGGTTCCAGAAGCAAACCCACTTCTCGTCGGTCGAAGCGACCTCACGCTCGCTCACTCACTCAGCGTAGGCGGTAGGCAGGGTTCCGAAAAAGGTCTCGAAAGTGCCTTCATACCTGTAACACATTCCGGTTTCTTGTCGGGCTTATCATCCTTCTTTGCTTCCTCAGCTTTCTTCTTCACATCCTCACTCGCTGGCGGCTTCTGGGTGGTCTTCTTTGCCACTGGTGTAGGCTGGTTTCCTTCCTTCGGCGATTGCTCCGCAGCCAGCACCGAATGTGGCCCAATCAAGAATGTCCCAAGACTTGCGAAGACTACGACGCACAGTAGAAGACCTTATAAGCATGGTGAATCCCTTTGTGGTGGACGAAGACTCGGCAATATGGGGAAAAATGTCTCACGCGACGTGTGTACCACGTCAAGCATAAGAATACCTCGATAAGCTTCGGCGAACCCCTTACCCCTTTACCGTTACTTGCTGAGTTCTTTCACGAGGTGGCCGAGCTCGGGAAGAATGAGTTTTTCCATCGCGAGGCGGACGGCGTTTTCGGAGCCAGGGATGGAGAAGAGCGCTCGGCCTTTGACGATGCCGGCGGTCGCGCGGGTCATGATCGCCGGTGAGCCGATGTCTTGATAGGTCAGCAACCGAAAGATTTCTCCGAATCCCGCGAGTCGCTTTTCCAACATCTCATCCACCGCTTCGAATGTGGAATCCCGACGGGAAATACCGGTGCCGCCATTGATGATGATGGCCCGCACCTCCTCGCTGGCTGTGCCTCGAGCGATCCATAGCTGGATTTGCGCCGGTTCGTCTTTGGCGACTCGATAGCCGACAACCGTATGGCCTTGCTCCTTCAGGAGCTTCTGAATCAGCTGGCCACTGGTGTCGGTCTCTGGTGTACGGGTATCGCTACAGGTAATGACCATGCATCCGATTGAGCTGGGTGCATGGTCTTTGTGTTCGTGATGAGTTGGTGTGTTCATGCGTCGACGGGTACCCTATCAGCTATCAGTTTAAGCAATCAAGCTTCAGCTCACCAGATCGCTCGAAGCCGACCGTCAGGGGCTCAGCTTATTTCCACACAGAGTCTGGATTCAACTTTGCAACCGGTGTCCCTTTCGCGACATGTTCATCAAGGATGGTGGCGACGTCCCCCTCAGTGACCTTGGAATACCAGGTATTGTCGGGATAGACGACAACCGTCGGACCCTGCTCGCAAGGACCGAGGCAGCCTGTCGCGCTGACCAACACTTCCCCCGGAGGGACAGAACGCTGCATCAGCCCCATATTGAACGCCATCAGCAACTGTGCAGCACCGGCTGACCCGCACGATGGTTTGGGGTGGCCAGGAGGGCGGGAATTGGTGCAGACAAGAATATGATATTTTGGTTTTGGCATAATCTCCTCAATCTAAGTCGAGCCACCAGCTGTCAGCAATCAGCCGTCGGCTCAAACGTAAAATCTATTTGATGGTTGATAGCTGAAAGCTGTCAGCTGTGAGTTCCTGCATTACTTCGGCCTATACGACGCCCATTGCTGGATCACGTCTTCCGGAAACTTCCACTGTTTGAGTCCCTTCAGCACCCAGTCCAGGTAGTGGCCTTTGGGCTTAAACTTCCCGATCGGGTTCGCTGCGTAGGTGGTGACCAGTTCCTTCTCTCCACGATCGGTCGAGATGGTGACTTGCAGGTGGCGGTACGCGCCCTGCGGCACATCCTGCTCAAACTGGTCCATGCTTTTTATATCTTCGTTCGTGAGTTCAAACACCCCACCCCAAGTCTTTTCACCTTGTGAAGGCACGATGCTGGCGAGCCCGCACCGCCATTGCGACGACCATCGGCAAAACTTCACGGTATGGTCCGACAAGGTGGCGAGGTAGAGAAATCGATGTTCCGGGGCTCGCCGTTTGAGTTGCGAAGGATTGAGGAGATCACCGTACAAAAAGAACTTCATGCACCGTACTCATTCTACGCCCGACCATCTTAGAACCTTTCGGTATTTGTAACACACCGGCTTTTCGCCAAACAAGCGGCCCTCGTCATGACCAGGTCTTGACGCTGCATTGACATGGCGTTCCGGCCTTCCTAAGATGCCCTGCAGGTCACAAGGTTCCACGAGTTGGTTCTTCTACACTGTGAGACAGTACCTGGCATGACTGACAGCCGTATCTTTTCGCGATCGCTCGCCACCCACCTGATCCGCTATGCAGTCGTCGCAATCCTACTGCTGGGTGGACTCTACTATGCATGGACCACGCTGCCGTCGACGACCCCGTCGAGAGACCAGCGAGAAGTTGAGGCGTTGGCTTTGGTGCAGAGTCATCAGGCGATCGGTCACCCGACAATCCTAAAGGCCATGCACGAGCATGTTCGTATGATGAAGGATCGTGGACAAGGGGTTCGACTCGGTGAATGGCGGGTGAAGCATGTCGAGGGAGACATCTACGAAATCCGTGTGCAGCTTCGCGATCAAGGGGTGCGCGGCCAATGGTTCGAGCGAGAGTTTATTTGGCATGCCCATCTGGAACTCAAGAAGGTCAATGCGGCCTCGCTGCCGGCGGACGGAGTAACGCCGAAAGCCCCTGATGTCGATGAAGGAACGGTTCCTTCACCGCCTGGTCCGTCAAAAAGTTAGACCGGTTCTCTGAGTGTCGGTGGGATGGCGATCTGAACTTCATCCTCTTGGATCCGAACCTCGCAATGCGCAACCTGAAAATTCTGATTACCGACGCGTTCTCCTGAGATGACACTGAATTTCCAGCCATGCCAGGGACATTCGACAACCGCGTCGCACAGTTTCCCTTCTCCGAGCGGGCCGCCCGCGTGGGGGCAGGTGTTATCGATCGCGTAAAAAGTTCCGTCCACGTTGAAGACCGCAATCCAGATTCCATCAACTTCAACCGTTCGTCCTGTGCCGGGCGGAATCTCGTGCGCGAAGGCCACTCTCACGAAATTGTTCATGATCGTCATCTCTCGCTCCGTCTGCTGTATGGGGCATCAGAAGGGCGCTTGCTTGATTTCAGTGCTCTCTTATGGCATAGAAATAGCAGCGAGGAGCAATACCCCTCGGATAAACTCCGTGACTGACCTGGGGGTCCGATTGGGGGTGAGGTTCTTCTATGGAAATGACCCTCCTGCTCAACTCGACCTATGAACCCCTCCGGGTGGTGCATTGGCAAAAAGCGATCGCGCTCCTCTGGCAAGGAAAAGTCGAAGTCTTGGAGGTTTACGATAGGGAAATCCATGGGATTTCTCTGACGATCAAGCTTCCCTCGGTGATGCGACTGCTGAGACTGGTGAAGTTGAATCACTGCGTGTTGGCGCTGCAACAATAGGAAAAGCGGGCGTACGCCGGAAGAAGCCGGCATGAAGTTGAAAAAGCGGCCGGTGAAACCTCGGTGGAGCCCCGTCATTACCATTACCATCGGCATTCGCAATACGCCGGAAAGCTGGCGTGATTATCTCTATTGGAATATGGAGCTGGATGCAGATCCGGCTGACACCTAGCGCCACGGTTGAAGTACTCGTCAGCAGCCAAATCGATCCGCAACCGCCCCCTCCATGAAGTCTCCCAATATCGCGCACGAAGTCATTCCAGCCGTTCAAGTGTGCTGCATTATAGCGACGGATTGACCAAAAGTGGAAATGGGCTGTAGATTTCTGAAATCCCACTTGCATGATGGAGGCTCATTCTCAGATACTGAGCCATTCGGTCGAAATGGGAGTCACGTCATGGTTGCCAATCCTGGTTTTCCCTTGGTCTTGGATGTAAGAAGCTGGCCGGTTCTGGTGATCGGTGGCGATGAGGAGGCATCGGAAAAATCCCAGCGCCTGCTCGAGTCCGGCGCGCGGGTCACGGTGATCAGTCCCACGCTGAATGAACCGTTACGCCTGCTGGCGGCTTCGGGTAAGATTATCCATCGTGGGCGACATTTTCGCGACACGGATCTCGAACACGTCGTTCTCATTCTCAATACCCTTCGGGGCGATCGTGACTTTGCTCAAATGTTGATGGCTCAAGCCAGAGAAAAGCGTGTGCTGCTCTGGTCGGTAGACTACCCAGAGGCAAGCAGCGTCACGATGCCCGCTGTCGTGGCAGTGGGACATGTGCGAGTCGCGATCAGTACAAGCGGAGTGGCACCGGCTCTTTCCGGATTCATGAAAGAGGATTTGGAACAGATCCTCGACGCAGAATTCATCGATTTTGTCGAGTGGCTTGGGCAACTACGTGAACAGGCCAAGGCGAATGAGCCGGATGCCGAGAAGCGGCGGGCACTCCTGCGCGACGCGTTAGACGGTTTTCGTTTTCTCGGCAAGGTGCGATATCCCAACGTCTGGTTGGAAAGGCGGGCTGAGGCGGTGACGAATGCACAACCTGATGCCACGCAACAATAGGAGAAACGATGGTCCTACTGGAGTTCAGCATGTCGCCGTTGGGAAAGGGCGAGAGTGTCGGGAAATATGTGGCCCGTTCCCTTGATATTATTGATAAGAGTGGGGTCTCGTATCGATTAAACCCGATGGGCACGGTCTTAGAAGGCGAATGGGAGGAAGTCTTCTCGGTGGTGCAGCGATGCTATGAGCGGATGAAAAAGGATTGCAACCGCATTTCCTGCACGATCAAAGTTGATTACCGAAAGGGCCATTCCGGACGTCTCCAGAGCAAGGTGGCCAGCGTTGAAAAAAAGCTCAAGCGGTCGGTGAGACAATAGAAGCGTGCATCCTTCGGCACTCTGCCGATACACGTGTCCCGCGAGCCGAGAGGGTCAGCCCCTCAGGTAGTTCCCTCACAGACAGTCCCACCTTTTGACCGGCTTCTCCCCACAGATGGAAGGGGCTCAACCTTCGTATTGCAAAGCTTACGCGGTCGTCGATATACTCCGCCAGCCATACGTGCTATTCCCGTAGGTGAACTGAGCAGGTGATCAACACCCATGGCTCTGAGCCATCCCTCGGCCGCCGTACCGGATGACTGCGCTCAATACTGCGACCAGTTCCGTCCCATGGACCTGTTGTCTGAGGGAATGACGCCATGACAAGCAGCACGCTCGACATTGTCGAGGCCAAGTCTTTTCCGAACATCGAACTCTTACCAAAAGATCGAACCATTCTTGAGCAGGGCGCCATGGTGTTTCGCCCGTTCGGGTTGGATGAACAGGGTCAGACGATCCGAGACCTTGGCGGCGTCAGCATCAGGGCGGTGACCGTCTTTTTAGAGAAGTTGGTGACGTCTGCGGGAGGAGCGTCGGCAGGAAAAGAAGCGGTCGAGGAGTTGTGCGACCTCTTAAATGATCGCATCAAGGATCCCATCTATCATGTGACTCCGGAGTTGTTGAAGAACCCGTGGAACAGCTACTCGTACGAATTTACTTCGTATCTCTATGAGTTCTGTGAGCGGATCTCGGGTGATACCCGATTTGCTTTTAAGGCAGGGGCAGAGAAGGTCTCTCCCATCATGCTGGCCCTGACTCGCCCATTTTCGCTGTCGCAGATCTACACGATGTTTCCCTACTTTGGGAATAAGTTTACGTCTGGGTCCGTGGAGTTCCGCGTGGTGGAAGTCACGAGCAGCACGGCTGCAGTGGGGATGCGGTTTACCGACCGGACGCTTCGGCAGTTCGGATCGTACCGCAGGCGGTGTGCCTGCCTGGTGTGTCAATCTGCACAAGGCATCATGGTTGCCATGGCCCATCGCATCCACGGCCTCTCTGAGGCGGAAGCGATCGAGACGTCCTGTATCGGCAATGATGATGAATGGTGTCAGTGGACAATTCGATGGCAGGAAGAGAGCCGGTATCGGAAGCGATTCTGGTGGGCGACCTCACCTCTTGAACAGACACGTCCGACTCGACTGAGCAGTGAGTCAGTCGTCGGCGTCGAGAATGCTCAGGCCGCACACGTTTCGGCAGCGGCCCGTGTTGAGTCCTTGCCTCAGGCTCAACAGAGTTTTGCATGGTTCTTAGGGGGAGGGGTGGTGGGGCTTGCTCTCATGGCGGGAGTCGGTATTCTGAATCCGACGGTGAGTCTCGGCGAGGTGCTGTTAGTTGGACTGTGCCCGATCCTTGCCGTCGGCATCATGGTCAATCGACGGCTGCTTCGTGAAAGCGAGCGACGCGAGGCCTTGATTCAAGAACAGATTACATTCGTCGAATCCCGTCATGAAGAATTGCGCGAAGCCTATTTGGAGCAAGAGCAAATGCGGGTGGAGTTACGCCGAAAAGTGGCGCAACTCACGGCGCTTCATCGAGCGGGGCTCTCATTCGGCTCGACCTTTGAACGAGATGCGCTCTTGCACCAGGTGTTGGAAGCCCTGACGCACGAGCTCAACTACAACAGTGCCATGGTGTCTATGTTTGATCCTTGTGAGAACACCGTCCAACATATCCGTCTGATCGGCGCGCCTCCGGAGGTTGAAACGTTCGCCCAGTCCTGCCGGTTTCAGATCACCGATCCGGAGGGTCCCGAGGGGACCGTGGTCCTTCAAGGACGTCCACTGTTGGTCAAGGACATCGAGTCGATACGGCACAGTCTCCATCCCCTCAATCAACGTTTAGCCGAATTGAGCGGGACCAAAGCCTTGGTCGTGGTTCCCATCAAGACCAAAGACCGTATCTGGGGCATGTTGACGGTCGATCGCTCGCATAATCAAAGCGTGACGGAAGACGATTTGGAACTGATGATGACGGTCGCGAGTCAAGTCTCCATCGCGCTGGATAACGCCTCGGCCTACCAGCAGATCGAAGAGTGGAATCAGGGGTTGGAGGTCAAAGTCAAAGAACGAACCGAAGCCCTTGAGCGGGCCGACCGTTTACGTGCTCAATTCCTCTCCCATGTGTCCCATGAATTGAGAACGCCGCTCACGTCGATCAAGGGATTCATTCAAAATATGCTGGACGGATTGACCGGATCATTGAATGAGAAGCAGCAGCGCTACCTCGTGCGTATGTCGGACAATTCTGATCGACTGGTACGTATGATCGAGGATCTCCTCGATCGCACCCGTATCGAGACTGGGCGCTTGGAGGTGCATCCGGCCGATGTTGAGCTGGAATCCTGTCTCGCCGACGTGATCGAGCAACTGAAACCGTTGGCCCAAGCAAAACAGCAATCATTGGAATTTTGTTCAGCCTACACGGAAGTCGTCGTGTGGGCAGATCGTGATCGTTTGATTCAAACGGTCGTCAATCTGGTGCAAAATGCCATTAAGTTTACCCCGCCGGGCGGAACCGTGTCGGTCGGCTGCGAGTTGCCGAATCATCGCACGGCAACGGTTCTGGTTCGGGACACGGGTCCTGGTATTGCCCCGGAATACCTTGACAAGATTTTTGACCCATTCTTCCGCATCCAGCAAGGCCAGCGCACAGCCCCCAAGGGGTTGGGACTTGGACTGTCAATCGTGAAGACGCTGGTAGAGCTGCAGGGAGGAGAGGTGGCTGCTCGTAATCGTCCGGAGGGCGGGGCAGAACTGTCCTTCACGATTCCGATCCATGCTGTGAAGGCGCCACTGTTGCTTGAATCCCATCTCATGGGCCAACACATCTTAGTCGTGGATGATGACACCGACATTCAGCAACTGCTTCATGACCGACTGATGGCCGGAGGTTACCAGACGTTCTCGGCGTTCGATGGCCGTCAAGCGCTGGCGATGCTCCAATCACGGGAGTTCGATGGGATGATTCTTGATATCGGAATCGGTCAGATCGACGGCCTGGACGTGCTACGACGGGTGCGTCTGACGAATCAACGCCTTCCGATTATTATGATTACGGCGTCGGGATCCCAGGAACTCGCCGTGCGGGCTATCGGGTTGGGCGCTCAAGCCTACCTGCTCAAACCATTCGACGCGGGCCAGCTTCAGCAAGCCATGGATCGGTGGTTTCGACGTGCATGACCGTCACCGTATGCCAGGTCAGTACAACTGCGGGTTTGTCAAGAAGACTCAAAGTCAGTGCATATCTAGACTTGCCATCATATGCGGATTCTCGCTGCTGTTGATTCTTGTCATCACCACCTGGTGTTCCTTACCGACGTTTGCTCAGGTTCCTCGCATTCAAGGACAGGGAGCGGCTGCGTCTGGGATGGGCAATGCCTTCGCTGCTCAGGCCGACAATCCGTCTGCGTTGCATTACAACCCGGCTGGGATGACTCAGCTCCGTGGCGTGCAAATCATGGCGGGGGGACTCCTTGTCGGCGGGCCGCTCGACCATAGAAGTCAGAACGGTACCACAACGGCTGGTGATCACGATGGCGTCGTCGCGTGGCCTCCTCCCGCCCATATCTATGTGACGGCAAATCTCCAAGGCCTTGGTATCCCTCTGTTTGATAAACTCACGGTAGGGGTGGGGGTTACAACCCCGTTTGGTTCAGCGGCGAGGTGGCCAAGTACGAGTCCTTTTAGTGCAACCACGATATTCAGTGCGTTGCCGTTGTTCGATATCAAGCCGACGTTCGCGTATCAGCTTCTTCCGGATCTCTCGATTGGAGCAGGGATCGACATCTACACCTTTTCCAGTCTGTTCGGAGAGGGCCACGCCGAATTCCAACGAATTCTCCCCCCTGGGAATAGGGTTGAGGTGAATGGAAAAGATACCGCTCTTGGATTTAACATCGGCACGTTATATACCGCGTTGCGGAACGCAGACGGATTACCGATTGTGAATGTTGCCGTTGTCTACCGAAGTCAGGCCACACTCCATTTGGATGGAGTGTGGTTGAATAACGGCGTGAAGTTTCAAGACACGACGACGACCCTGGTGCTGCCTCAAGTCATTACTGGTGGTATCGCAGTCTGGCCGGTCCGGAATGCTGAACGCGAGTGGAAACTCGAACTGAATGTCGACTATATAGGCTGGAAATCAGTCAGAAACTTAGATCTTCGACGACGTGATGGAACGGTCATTCTTGAACAACCTCAAAACTGGAAAAGCACCTATGCCATTTTAGTCGGAACTGAGTATCGATGGCTAAAGATGGATCGATTGCCAGGATGGGAGGTAGCCGTACGAGGCGGCTATTCGAATCTGCAAACACAGGTCCCAGACTCCACCTACAATCCGGCAGTTCCATCAGCGGACCTTCATATTATTTCAACGGGAGTTGGTTTCCTCTGTAAGGGAAATGGATCACTCTTTGGCTTAGTGGCATGCGGAAATCTTGGAATCGGCTCAATAAAGGCAAAAACCATCGGCGTGGATCTGTCGTACCAGGTGTCACTCTACGAACCCAGAACCGTCGAGGGGAATACTGGGATTCGAGCAGGAGTGAATGGGTTCTACGAAAATACTGCGCACACAGGCGGGCTTTCCGTCCGCATCGGTTTTTAACCAAGGGCCCTGTATCTCGCTTCCTATCTATCTTTGACTCAGATAACGAACAGATCCAGAGGAAGGATTCAGGAGGAGAGGTAGAGTCTAGGAATCTGGGGGCTGATTGCGCACAGGACTTCGTAGGGAATCGTATCCGTCCACTTGGCAATCTCGGAGGCCGTAATTTCGTTATTGCCCTGTCGCCCGATAAGTATCACTTCATCACCCACAGCGGTACCAGGGATCTGGGTGACATCCACCATGACCATGTCCATACAGACCAATCCCACGATGGGAGCTCGTTGCCCTCGAATGAGCACAGAGCCGCGATTCGAAAGCCGTCGACTCACGCCACTGGCATAGCCGATCGGGAGCACGGCAATGCGGGTAGGGCGTCTTGCAGTGAAGGTCCGATTGTAGCTGACCGTTGATCCTGGTTGGATAGTCCGGAGCTGGGCGATATGGGTCTTCAGTGAGAGTACCGGCCTGAGATCGGGAGTCGCAACCATGCTGGGAAGGGTGTGGTATCCGTATAACATGATGCCGGGCCGTACAAGGGAAAAGTGTGCCGATGGGAAACGAACTGCCCCACAGCTATTGGACACATGAACGAGCGGAATCTGGAACCCGCCTTCCAGAACGATTTTCAGCGCGTTCCGGAAGCGACGGATTTGTTCTTCGGTCGCGTCAGAATTGGATCCATCAGCATCAGCCAGATGGGTCATGAGTCCTTCTACTCGGAGGGAGGGAGGAAGCTTGTGTGAGCGGATGAGCGCCGTCAGCTCATCCTGCGTCAGGCCCAGCCGACCCATGCCGGTCTCGATTTTGAGATGGATCGAGCAGACAACCTCACGCGATGCCGCGGCCTGCGACAGTGCCGTGAGTATGGACGGATCGCTCACCACCGGGGTGAGTTGGGAAGCGAAAATATCACCGAATTGTTCTTGAAAGACCGGCCCTAAGACGACGATCGGCACCGTGATACCGGCTTGCCGAAGTGCCATTCCTTCTTCCGTCGAGAAGACGGCCAGGCGGGTGACACCCTGCTGTATCAGTGTTCGTGACGTGTCGATCGCGCCATGACCATAGGCGTTGGCCTTGACGACCGCCATGACTTCGCATCCGGGGGAGAGAATCTGACGAAATTGGGAGAGATTGTGTGTGAGTGCCGTCAGGTCGACGGTGGCGACGGTCGGGAGGAAGGGTGGCGTAATCGGCACGCGACGAAGGGAGAATCAGGAAGTCAGCATCAGACTTCCATGATTTCCTGTTCCTTTTTCTTGATCACGTCATCGATCTTCTGACCATATTGCTCAATCAGTTTCTGGGTTTCTTGTTCGGCCTTACGCAGTTCGTCTTCGGTGAGTGTGGCGCCTTTTTGGAGTTTCTTGAGCTCTTCGTTCGCATCTCGCCGAAAACCTCGGATCTGGACTTTCGTCTCCTCGCCATGCTTTTTACAGATCTTTGTCAGCTCCTTGCGGCGTTCCTCCGTCAGGGGAGGGAGCGGGACTCGAATCACCTTGCCGTCGTTGGACGGTGTCACACCCAACCCTGAATTGGCTATGGATTTTTCAATCTCTTTGATCAGTTTCGGTTCCCAGGGTTGAATGGTGATGAGCCGCGCTTCGGGGGTTGAAACGCTGGCGACCTGTTTCAGCGGGGTTATGGTTCCGTAGTAGTCGACGCGAATGCCGTCGAGCAAGGCGACGGAAGCCCGCCCCGTTCGGAGACCGGACAAGTCTTTGCGCAAGTGTTCAAGAGCCTGATCCATCTGTGAGAGGAATGCTTGCCGAACTTGGGCTGCGTTGGACATGAAGACACCTCGTGATGGGATTAGTGATCGCCGCTCGTAACCAGGGTTCCGAGCGGCTCTCCTAATGCCACGCGTTTAAAGTTGCCTTTGACTTTTAGGTTGAATACGACGAGAGGCAATTTATTGTCCATACAGAGGCTGATCGCCGTGGAATCCATCACCTTGAGCTTCTGATTGAGGATGGACAGAAATGAAATCCTCTCATACTTTTTGGCCGACGGAGTGGTCACAGGATCGGCATCATAGATGCCGTCAACTTTCGTTCCCTTCATGATCACTTGTGCGCTGATTTCCATCGCGCGCAGGACGGCGGCCGTATCGGTCGAAAAATAGGGATTGCCCGTGCCGGCGGCAAAAATGACCACACGGCTCTTTTCTAGATGGCGGATTGCCCTTCGACGGATGTAGCCCTCTGCAAGCTGGCGCATTTCGATGGCGGATTGAACGCGGGTGATGATTCCGATCCGCTCCAGCGCATTCTGAAGCGCCAGCGCATTGAGCACGGTCGCCAGCATTCCCATGTAATCGGCCGAGGCTCGTTCCATGCCGGATGCGCTCGCCGCGATGCCACGGAAAATATTGCCTCCACCGATGACGACTGCCACCTGAATTTCAAGGGCGACAACGGAGGCAATTTCTTCCGCAAGGTTTTCCAGAATGGACGGTTGGATGCCGTAGCCCTGCTCACCAGCCAACATCTCCCCACTGACTTTCAGAAGGAGACGCTGGTATTTGGCAGAGCTCATGCTTCGCCTAATTGATAACGGGTGAACCGGCTGACGTTCATATTTTCGCCGATCTTAGAAATTTTCTGGGCAAGAAGATCCTTGATGGTGACGGCCGGGTCTTTGATGAATGATTGTTCCAATAGGCAGTTTTCCTGGTAGAACTTTTCAAGCTTGCCTTCGACGATCTTCGACCATGCGGCGGGAGGCTTGCCCATTTCCCTGGCCTGCCCTTCGTAGATCGTTTTTTCTTTCTCGGCAACATCAGCCGGAACATCTTCACGCTTCACGAATGACGGCTTTCCGGCTGCCACCTGAAGCGCAAGATCGTTGACGAACGCTTTGAATTCCTCATTCCGTGCGACGAAATCGGTTTCGCAGTTGACCTCGATCAAGACGCCGATTTTGCCACCCATATGAATGTAGGCATGAACCAGCCCTTGGTTGGTTTCCCGCCCGGCTTTCTTGGCCGCCGCCGCGAGTCCTTTTTGCCGCAGATAGTCAATGGATTTTTCGACGTCATTCCCGTTTTCATTGAGGGCTTTCTGACAATCCAGAATACCGGCGCCTGTTTTTTCACGAAGCTCTTTCACGAGCTGACTGGATCCTGCCATGATTTCGTTATTCCTTCGTTCTGTCGATGAGGATAAGCCGTTGATGGATCAATCAG
The DNA here is from genome assembly GCA_016222925.1 of Nitrospirota bacterium. Taxonomy (GTDB): domain Bacteria; phylum Nitrospirota; class Nitrospiria; order Nitrospirales; family Nitrospiraceae; genus Nitrospira_D. Next base: position 12,840 of record JACRQB010000195.1, read on the forward strand.
GTTACGTTACGACACGGGAACATTTTGAACGCGCATGGCAGGCTTCCTGTCGCCGCTGACAGGATTGGCTTGAAACTCTGCTTCTTCGCGTTGGGCTTTCACATGCGCACCCTCGATACAGGCATCGGCAATTTTTGATGTAATCAGCTTGATCGAGCGGATCGCGTCGTCATTTCCAGGAATCGGATAGGTGATGTCGTCTGGGTCGCAGTTGCTGTCCAAAATAGCGATGACCGGAATATCGAGCCGCTTTGCTTCCTGCACGGCAATTTTCTCGATTCTCGTGTCCAGAATAAAGACCGCTCCTGGAAGGCCGCGCATGTTCTTAATGCCGGACAAATACTTTTGGAGCTTCGCGATATCCTTCTGCATGAGAAGGATTTCTTTCTTTTTAAGACCATGCTCGCTGGGGTTGAGGAGCGTCGTCTCCATCTTCTTCATCTTGTCGATGCTTCGTCGAATGGTCTGGAAGTTGGTCAACATCCCACCCAGCCAACGCTGATTGATGAAATACATGTTGGCGCGCTTGGCCTCTTCTTCGAGGATTTCCGCAGCTTGCCGCTTCGTGCCCACGAATAAGACGGACTCGCCCGCTGCAACCAGGTCTCGGACGAAGGCATAGGTCTGCTCCATCCGCGAGAGGGTTTGTTGAAGATCGATGATATAGATGCCGTTGCGTTCACCGAATAGAAACCTCTTCATCTTGGGATTCCAGCGGTTAGTCTGGTGCCCGAAATGAACGCCGGCTTCCAACAACTCCTTGATCGCCACTACTCCCATGCCTTCACCTCCTTTCACGCTTGCAGAGCGCCCACCCATGGGGCGAGGGAATCGCTTCCCTTCATCTCAAGCCGCGCAGCGTAACGACGCTGATAGTTATTTTAATGAATGGGGCTGTTCTCGCTTGGTGCGAGACCCAACCCCCTGTCAGACCCAGATCGGGGACGCTACCATAGTCCTGCCGAGGTTTCAAGCTACCTTTGCACTAAGATCGATAACTTGCGTTAATCCGGACATAGTCATACGAGAGGTCTGTTGTCCACATATAGGCATGAGCCTGTCCCTGCTCAAGCTGGACGGTGATCGTAAACTCCTTCTGTTTGAAGACTTGTGCGATCTTGCGCTCCGCCTCCAGCCCCGTTCCTACCCCGCGTTGCACCATGACAATGTCGTTGAATCGAACCGATACTTTGTTTGGGTCGATGGCAACGCCCGATCGCCCGATCGCAGCGATGATCCTGCCCCAATTGGCATCTTCCCCAAACAACGCGGTCTTGACCAGATTTGATGTCGCAATGGTGTCTGCGACTCGTTTTGCCGCTGCTGTCGTGCTGGCTCCCTGTACTCGAATCGTGACGACCTTGGTGACCCCTTCGCCGTCTCGACAGATCATCAGAGCCAATTTCTGTGCTGCATCAGTTAACAGTCGCTCGAAGTCGCGATAGGACTTGGTATCTCGTTCAATCAGTCGGTTTTTGGCAAGGCCATTCGCCAGACAGAGGACCGTGTCATTCGTACTGGTATCACCGTCCACCGTTATGCAGTTAAAGGATTGATTCGTTGCCGATTTCAACGCCTGCTGGAGGGCAGCTGGGGTAATCGCGGCATCGGTCGTCAAATAGGCCAGCATGGTGGCCATATTAGGATGGATCATGCCCGAACCTTTGGCCATGCCGCCGATGGTGACGACGCGACCGCCGACTCTCCCTTGTATCGTGACGGTTTTCGGCTTCAAGTCCGTGGTTAAAATCGCCCGCGCGGCTTGAGCGCCTCCTGCAATGCTCAAACGTGCGATCAAGGTTGGGACGGATGTGGTGATGCGATCAATCGGCAGCACACGACCAATCACACCGGTCGAACCGACGAATACGTGGTGTATGGGAATGGAGAGCTGCTGTGCCACGGCTGTCGCCATTGCCTTCGCCGCCACCAGCCCTTGTTCACCCGTGCAGGCATTAGCATTCCCGCTGTTGACGATGATCGCCCGCCCGCGATGAGACCGTAGATGGCGCCGATCCAGGAGCACCGGTGCGGCCGCTACGCGATTCTTTGTGAACACTCCGGCGATCGGCCCGCTGACGTCGGACACGCAGAGGGCCAAATCGAGCAGGCCTGGTTTTTTGATCCCACAATGGATTCCCGCGGCTAGAAACCCCAGCGGTGCTGTGATACCCACGTTCTTTGATTTCATAAGATTATGCGCGGCGTGTGGGATGGCGGCTTGCGGCAGTGGTCGAATGGTTGCAATTATGGATAACTGCCCGGAGCTGTCAGCCCTGTTTCCTCAGGAATGCCTAGCATGAGATTCATGGCTTGAATAGCCTGACCGGCAGCCCCTTTGACGAGATTGTCGACGGCTGCCACGGTGACGACCCATCCGGCCCGCGAATCCACGTACACGCCGATGTCGCAATAGTTGGTTCCCTTAATGTAACGCGGATTAGGGGTCACGTCTTCGAAGAGCCGGATGAACCGTTCTTCCTTGTAATGCTCTTGATACAAGGCCCGAAGGTCAGATAGTTGCAGGCGCTGCGTCAGTTTGCAGTATGCCGTACTCAGGATGCCTCGATTCATCGGCACCAGATGAGGGGTAAATGTCACGGTCACGGAGCCGACTGCGTCCATGAGTCCAGACAGTTCCTGTTCGATTTCAGGAATATGGCGATGTTGCCCAATTTTGTAGGGCTCTAGGGATTCATGCGCTTCTGGAAAATGGTAGGGCAGGGCCGGACTCCGTCCCGCTCCTGAAACGCCGGACTTTGCATCGATCACAATCGTCTCCGGCTGCACGAGTTTGTTTGCGAAGAGAGGCGCCAGCTGGAGGACGGCGGCAGTGGGATAACATCCAGGCGAAGCCACCAGTCTCGATTTGGCAATCGCGGATCGATGGAGTTCCGGTAACCCATACACGGCGTCTTGAAGCAAAAGCAAATGTGGATGGCTATGCGGCGTGTGATACCACTTCTCGTAGGTGCCGACGTCCTTGAGCCGATAATCGGCACTAAGATCAACGACTGGTTTGCCTGCCTTGATACAGGTCGCAACGGGGTCCAACGATTTTGTATGCGGCAGGGCGAGAAAAATGGCGTCCGCCCGCTCCGTCAGGGCTTCCGGCGCCAAGGCTTCAAACTGATGGTCGACGATTCCCCGAAAGCTTGGAAATACGGATGAGACCGACTGGCCCGCTGACTTTTCAGATGTCACGGCGGCGATGGTGAAGTAGGGATGGGCTGCCGCAAGCCGAACAAGTTCCGCGCCGGCGTATCCGCTGGCTCCTGCAATGGCGATTCGAAATTTTTTATTCAATGGGTCACCATCCATATCCTGCGCTGTCTTGGACCAACGCGCCCTTCCACAAGGAAGATATAAAAAAGGGGAAGGCCTGGAGCCTTCCCCCTGTCGGATCGTCGGCCCCTGCGTCTAGCGCTTGGAGTACTGGAACCGCTTGCGCGCGCCCTTCTGTCCGTACTTTTTTCGTTCCTTCACGCGTGAATCACGCCTGAGCAACCCCTCCTTCTTCAGGGGGCTGCGGGTTGCGGGAGTCATCGCCACGAGCGCTCGCGCAATGGCATGACGGAGGGCGCCGGCTTGCCCGGTCGGGCCACCGCCATAGACGGTCGCGCTGATGGAATACTTGCCCATCAGGCCTGCCATTTCAAGCGGGAGTTGGATAATTTGCCGGAGAGTGAGACGAGGAAACGCCTTCTCCAACGGCTTCTCGTTCACGGTAATATCGCCTGCGGTGCCAGTGACCCAGGCTCGGGCCACTGCGCATTTTCTCCGCCCCGTTGCGTATTGTGTCACCACTGCCATACGACTCGTCTCCTTCTGGTTGAGGACATGTGTCTAGAGAGAAATAGGTTCAGGATGTTGAGCCTGATGTGGATGATCAGACCCGACATAGACACGGAGCTTCCGCGCCATGCCATTGCCAAGCGGGTTCTTGGGAAGCATGCCCTTGATCGCTTTGGTCAGGAGCTGCGTCGGGTCCTTCCGAAACAGGTGCGCGGCGGAGGCGGTTTTCAACCCTCCCGGATACCCTGTATGGCGCCGGTACAGTTTGGTGTCCATCTTGTCGCCGGTCAAATGAATCTTCTCCGCATTCACGATGACCACATGATCACCCATATCGACATTCGGCGTGAATGTCGGGCGATGTTTCCCCCGTAAAATGCTCGCGACTCGCGCCGCCAATCGGCCCATGGTTTTCCCCTCGGCGTTCACCAGATGCCAAGTTTCTTTTACTTGAGTTGGATTTTCGAAATACGTCATCATCTTGTTCTCCACCGTTGCAATTGTGTCAGTCGTTTGATGAGGTGTTAGACTTCTTGGGCCCCGATATCCTTCGTTTCCAGCTTGGACAGCCACGCATCAAGATTCTGGCCGGTGCGTCGCTTCCACACGTCCTGCGTCACATAAATGGGCGCCTGGCAGCGGAGCGCCAAGGCAAACGCGTCGCTCGGCCTGGAGTCGATGGTGCGGACGACTCCCTTATTTTCGAGGAAGACGGTCGCATAATAGGTACTGCTCTTGACGTCCGTGAGGACTGCTCGTTCCATCTTCACGCCGAGGTGCTCCCCGAAACTCTTGATCAGATCGTGGCTCATCGGTCGTGGTGTCGTCGATGTGTCCAGGGCACGTCGAATCGATTCACCCTCTGATGCACCTACCCATACCATGAACAGGTCTGACGCGCCATCGGCTCGGGTCAGCACGACGATTCTGGTGTCCGTCGCCGAGTCTTCGACGACTCGATTGACCGTAAGCTGTATCAAGGCTTCGGTTGTGTGAGGCGCGTGCTCTTCCATACAATTAATCACGAGAACGTGTCAGGAGTCTAATTTTCCGAAGTCCTCTGGTTTTAAATTCTCCAGCCACTGATCGAGTTCTTCCGAACTCTGCTTTCGAATCACGGACTCACTCGCAAAAATTGGAGCCTGAGTTCGGAGCGCGAGGGCGATGGCGTCGCTTGGACGAGAATCGACGGTATACTCCGAGTCTGCGTAGGTCAAATGGATTTTGGCAAAGTACGTATGTTCAGTGAGATCGGTAATCACCACACTAATGACCTTGGCGTTGAACGCATCCAAGTAGGTTTTCATAAAGTCGTGAGTCATAGGACGGGGAGGGGCGACATTCTCAATTGCCAGACTGATCGAACTGGCTTCCGATTTTCCGACCCAGATCGGGAGCATTTCCGATTGATCATCATCCCGGAGGATGACGATATATGCATTGTTGTAGGGGTCGAACATGAGCCCCTTAACCTGCATCTGCGTGATCATCGCCGACCCGACATCCTCTCGCTCGCATTATTTATGCATGAATGGAAAAACATAGCACCCTAGCATTTTCGGATTCTCGATGTCAACGAACCCAGCGACAATGCAAGGGAAAACTTGACGCGCACTGCTAAATGTCTTTCGTACGCGCTGCGGAATCAGCTGGTCGGCGGGCGATAGTTTTCGGCAACCTTCGACGAATCGACTTGCTCTCCTTCCAGCTTCAAGAAGGCTTTCATCTGCTTGCGAACGAGTTCGCGTCCGCCCTCATCGCCGAGATTCACTTGGTATTCATTGATGACCATCACCCGCATGCCTTCCCACTTCTTCCAGCAGCCCGTGCAGACTTTGGTTTTTATTTCTGCTTCAAGCTTGCCGAGAAACA
>JACRQB010000118.1 GCA_016222925.1 Nitrospirota bacterium
CGAAAGAACGCGTCTTTACAAATCTAGAGGCGATGATCCAACAGTTCAAGCTCTTCTCGCAGGGGTTCGATGCTCCACCGGGCGAAGTCTACTGCGGTACAGAAGCGCACAAAGGGGAGTTGGGCTTTTACATCGTCAGTACGGGGGGCGGAAAGCCCTATCGACTTAAGATTCGAGCCCCTTCGTTCATTCACATGGGCGCCTTCGATCACATGGCCAGAGGGTATATGATCTCGGATGCCTGTACCATATTCGGGACCTACGATATCGTGATGGGCGAGTGCGACCGATAAACGTGACGCGTGAGATGTACCAAGTGAAACGTACAATTCGAGGTTCGTTTTACGGTGCTCGGTTTCCCTTGCACGGAGAAGAACCATGGGTTTGAAGCCGGCTACTAATCCAGACGTCGAAGCGGCACGGATCGAATTGAGCATCGACGGAAAATCCGTCACGGCACAGGACGGGGTGTCGTTGTATGACGTCATCTCGATGACAGGGAAGATTATCCCGGCCATGTGCTACCACTACACATTTGACCCGTTCGGCTCTTGCGGGATGTGCCTCGTCATGCAAGAGGGGAAGAAAGCTCCTGTTCGGTCCTGTACTGCCAAGGCGGCGGCGGGAATGGTGATCCGTACTGAAGGCGAGGATCTCTTTCTCGCCCGGAAGAAAGCCGTCGAGAAACATCTGTCTGTGCATCCTCTCGACTGCCCGGTGTGCGATGCGGACGGCCACTGCGAACTTCAAGATATGGCCTTTCAGCATGGCGTGACGAATCTGGCCAGTGCCAAGCAGAAATTTATTCCGGAAGATACACGCAGTCCCGTGCTCGACTTCAACATGAATCGCTGCATCGCTTGCGCAGAATGCATCAATGTTTGCAAGGATGTATTGATGATCGATGCCTTGCAGTTTATGAAGAAGGGTGGATTCAACCAGGTCGTGGCCAAGGGCGACCTCGCCCTCGATTGCGAATTCTGCGGAGATTGTTTAGCGGTCTGTCCGGTTGGCGCCATCACGAACAAGTTTTCCAAGTATTTGTATAAACCGTGGCAGATGAAGACGACGACGACGACCTGCAATTACTGCGGAGACGGTTGCCAACTCCATCTGGAAACGAAAGATGAAGAGGTTGTCCGAGTCACCTCCCCATTATCTTGGAAGAACAAGTGGGGAGACCGATCGGAAACTGCCAAGGGACACGGTGGGCTCTGCGTACGTGGACGTTTTGGGTTTGAAAATCTGGATAGTAAGAGCCGGCTTACACAGCCCCTGGTCCGCGAAGGCGGTCAGTTGGTGCAGAAGCCTTGGCTGGAAACGATGGATCTGCTCGTAGACCGTTTTACCAACATCAAACGCCAATACGGTGCCGATGCCATCGCTGGCCTTGTGACGGCCCGCTGTACGAATGAAGAGCTGTATCTGTTTCAAAAGCTCATGCGCACGGTTTTTGGTACCAACCAGCTCGATAGCAGCGCCCGCTACGGCCATATGAACTTTGTGCTCGCCTCTAAACATGCTGTCGGACTGGGAAGAACGCCGAATGATTGGGAAGATCTGACGAAAGCGAAAGCCATCATTTTGATCGGTTCCAACATTACCGAGACGAACCCGTTGACTGCTGTGCGAATCAAAGAAGCCATGCGGGTCTACAAGGCGCAAGTGGTAACGCTCGACAGCGCCATTACGAATATGGCGAAGTTGGCGTCGCACCCATTTTTGATCAAGCCTGGGACAGAAGGAGCCGTGATCGATGGATTGGTCAAGGCGACCATCGACCAGGATCTGGTGGACGAAGAGGCTGTTGGAAAACACCTCCATGCGTTTGAAGCGCTCAAAAGCGCAGTGGCGGATGTTTCGTTGGAGCGGCTAGCCGCTCAGACCGGCCTTCCTGTAGAAGCCTTCCGCGAAATTGCGGCTATTTTTGCCGAATCGACGAGGTCGATCATCCTCTGTGCGGAAGGGATTGTCAGGCGAACGAACGGCTATCAAAACGTCCTAAAGCTAATAGATCTAGCCTGGATCACCGGCAAGCTTGGTCGAACTGGCTGCGGTGTGAACACGGTGACGGAGGAGCCGAACGAACAAGGGGCCGTTGATATGGGTGTGGCTCCCGAGTTTTTCCCTGGGCAAGCTCGGTTTGACGATCCTGCTGCACGAGATCGATTTGCCAAAGCATGGGAGGCACCGCTTCCTCCGACCGGATCGAGTGCCCACCTCGTTGAAATATTGAAGCGGTGCAAGAGCGGCCAGATTAAAGCGTTGTACGTGCTCGGCGAAAATCCGCTCGCGACCTTGCCGGCTTCGATGGAGGTGCGTGCTGGTCTCGAACGGCTCGAACTGCTGGTGGTGCAAGATCCTTTCTTAACCGATACGGCGAAGATGGCTCATTTTGTGCTCCCAGCCTGTACCTACGCGGAAAAGGACGGCACATTTACCAACCTTGAAGGCCGTGTGCTTCGCGTTCGTCAGGCGATGGATCCGCTTGGAGAAAGCCTGCCGGACTGGCACATCATGACCGCCCTCGCAAACGCCATGGGGTGTCGATGGGAATACCAATCGCCCAACGATATTCAAGCCGAGATCATGAAACTGCTGCCCGGGTACTACAATCTCGGCCAGCCCCGCCAAGTATTACCTGTTCCAGATCAGTATTTGTCTACCGGCTATGAGGTGGAGGTCAAGGCTCGTTATCGTCCCACACTTTTATCAGGGGAACTCACACGGCCTTTTGCGCTGTTGATGGGCCAGGTGCTCATGCATTCGGGAAAGATGTCGACGCAAGCATCTGGGCTTATAACGATCGCTCCGAACACCGGGAAGCTGCGGATGAATATACAAGATATGGAACGTCTTGGACTGCACGATGGGGTGAAGGTGCGTCTGATCTCGGATCGGGGCTCCCTTCAGCTTGGTGTGCAGCCTGACCAATCCATTGCGCCTGGCACGTGCTTTTTCCCGGAGCATTTTAACGAACCGCCGGTCAAGGATTTGATGACGGTGTCGGTTGATGCCACGACCGGTGTCCCGTCGTTCAAGCAGATCTGGGTGAGTGTTGAACAGGTATAAGCGGATGCCTATCGATTGCCCGTTCGTGACGAGGAGTCTACGATGAGTGTCGCAGCCCTGACCAAAAAAATCCTTCAGGCCGCGCTTTTCTATGAGATTTGGGATGCGATGAAAGTCACGTTTCGGCACATGCTTCATCGACCGATGACGTTTCAGTATCCACGGGAACAGCGCACGATTCCGGATGCGCATCGCGGTGCGCTTGGCTTGCTTCGATACGACGATGGGCACGAGCGGTGCGTCGGCTGCGATCTGTGCGAGGCCGCCTGTCCATCGCATTGCATCAAGGTGATTAGTGCAGAGGACACGACCCGTCCACTTCAGCGCTATGCAAGTGAATTCTATATCGATATCACGAAATGCGTTTTCTGCGGCTATTGTGTTGAGGCCTGTCCGGTCAACGCGCTGGCGATGACCAAGATGTATGAATATTCCACCCACGACAAACGCAGTCTGCTGTTCGACAAAAAGCGGTTGTACGACATTGGCGAACGCCACCTCGATGATGGGAAGAAATATTTGTATGCGCACAACCAAGAGAAAAATGTCGAGCAGAGTCGCGAGTACCGCTACTATTTCCCGCAGTCGGTACAGAAGTCGACCCAACCACCTCCGAAACATCTGAGTTGAGCTGAACCCATGGTGGGAGTGTTTTTCACTTATTTCGCATTGGTCAGTATTGCCGCCGGAGTTTTGACGGTGACCTTACGGCACCCGGTTCACTGTGCGCTCTCCTTGCTCGTGTTGCTGATGCACGTCTCCGGCCTGTTCATCCTCCTGAACGCGGAGTTTCTTTGGGCCGTGCAAGTCATCGTCTATGTCGGAGCTATTCTCGTGCTGTATCTCTTTGTGTTGATGTTGATGAATCTCAAAACGGATGAACGATATTTCCACCAGTCGGCGTTGTATGTTCTGGGGCCTGCTGTCTTGGGGGCCAGCTACGTTCTATACAACCTCCTGCGGTCTCCATTTAATGGGGCGAAGGGGGATACGCCGGCCGCTGCCGTGCTGCAAGACGGGGATACCTACGCCGTGGGTATCAAGATGTTCAGCGACCATCTCTTGCAGTTTGAGATCGTCGGTATATTTCTGCTGGGTGCCGTCATCGGTGCGATTGTCCTGGCCAAGACGCCGAAACAGCTGGAGACGGAGAGAGAGCGATTATGATCCCGCTGTCTGCTTATACCGCCGTCAGCGCCGTTCTTTTTATAATAGGGCTCATGGGTGTGCTTGTCAGACGGAACTTCATCATTGTGCTGCTGTCAGTTGAAATTATGATGAATGCGGCCAATATCAATTTGGTCGCCTTTTCACATTACTTGGAATCGATGGCAGGGCAACTTGTAGCCCTCTTTATCATTGCGATTGCTGCGGGCGAAGCGGCCGTCGGGTTGGCCATCATCATCGTCGTGTTCAGAGGCAAGATTTCCACGAATGTGGATGAAATGAACCTATTAAAGTGGTAGCAGGATGTGGGCACTCACATCCAATGGTGCAGTCGGTAGCTCGTAGCCCTCAACGTACTTCCAAGCGTACGCTTTAGGATCCGGCTCCGTGAGCATGGTTGGCTAGGTGAACATCCTCGGAATGGCACGAGACTGTGTCCGACTTGACTGATCTCCTCATTAAATTGATTCCGGTGTTTCCGCTGCTCGCGGTTCTGATGAACGGACTGCTGGGATCCCGCTATTCTCACGACCTGGCCCATCGATTGGCGTGGGGGTCGGTCGGTCTCTCGTTTCTCTGTACGGTCGGCGTCTTCACCGACGTCATGCGGACAGGGGTTTCCCATGAAGTCATCGTCTATCAGTGGATCTTCGGGGGTGATCTCGCGATCAATTTAGCCTACCTGGTGGATCCCTTGACCTGTGCCTGGTTGCTGGTTGTCACCGGTGTGGGGTTCCTCATTCACGTCTATTCTGTCGGCTATATGCATGGAGAAGCTGGATTCACACGCTTCTTCACCTACATGAATCTCTTCATGGTCTCCATGCTGCTTCTTGTCATGGGGAACAACTATGTCGTGCTTTTTATCGGTTGGGAGGGTGTCGGGCTCTGTTCCTATCTGTTGATCGGGTACTACTATGACAAGGTTTCCGCCGCCAAAGCAGCCTCCAAGGCGTTCGTGGTCAACCGGATCGGCGACGCGGGGTTTCTTGTGGCCATATTTCTTGTCTTTATCAACTTTAAGACCCTCGACTACACAAAGGTCTTTGCCCAGGTTGGGCAACTGTCTCCGGACATGGCCACCGCCATTGCCCTCTGTCTCCTCGTTGGTGCGATTGGGAAGTCCGCGCAGCTTCCCCTTCACACATGGCTGCCCGATGCAATGGAAGGCCCGACGCCGGTGAGCGCGTTGATCCATGCGGCGACGATGGTGACCGCCGGTGTCTACATGATCGTCCGTAATCACGCCATCTTCGATCTCTCGCCCTTCGCGATGTCGGTGGTCGCGTTCGTCGGGGGAGGCACCGCGTTATTTGCGGCGACCATCGGACTCGTCCAGACTGATATCAAGCGCGTCTTAGCCTATTCGACCGTGAGCCAGCTCGGATATATGTTCCTGGGTTGCGGGATCGGTGCCTATACAGCTTCCGTGTTTCATGTCATGACCCATGCGTTCTTCAAAGCGTTGTTGTTCTTGTCGGCAGGGTCGGTGATCCATGCATTATCGGGGGAACAGGATATCCGGAAGATGGGCGGGCTGAGCAACCGAATTCCATGGACCCATCGGGATTCTGGAGCAAAGATGAAATAATGGCCCATGCCTTCACCCATCATCACTATCTTCTGTATAGCATGGCGGCCGTCGGGGCCCTGATGACGTCTTTTTATATGTTCCGTCTGACCTATCTGACGTTCTATGGTGCGTCTCGGATGGATGCTCATACGGCCGAGCACGTGCACGAATCTCCGATGGTCATGGTCGCTCCCTTGCTGGTCCTTGCTTTCCTCTCGGCCGTGGGCGGATTGATCTTGGGGTTCCCACCTGAGCATGGCTGGTTGCATGGATTTTTGGGACCGGTCGTCGGGGGTGGGGCTGAGCATGAGGCCGGTGCCGGCACGGTGATTCTGCTGATGAGCATTGCGATCGTGATTGCGTTGCTCGGATGGGGACTCGCACATTTCCTGTATGCCGTGAGTCCGATGACCGCGGAAGGATGGGCGGAGAGATTTTCAGGAGCCTATCGGGTCTTATTGAACAAGTACTACGTGGATGAACTCTACGACCTTCTTTTTGTTGAGCCGCTCAAGCGTCTGGGCGCACTGCTTGACTGGTTCGATCGTACCATCATAGACGGTATCGTGCGCGGGGTGGGACGGCTGACGGATTGGGGTGCCTCTGGCTCCACATGGCTCGAGAAGCACATCGTGTATGCCGGGCTCAACGTGATCGGTTATGGCAATCACCTCGCGGCTCGCGAAGGGCGGAAGATGCAGAGTGGAATGGTCCATCATTATGCCGCCATCATCGTTGCGGGACTGTTCCTTTTAGTTCTTCTTGTTCAGCTATTTGCTCAGATGTAGGCGTTAACCGGATTAGTTAGACGGTCTTTCATGCTCGAAGAACTCACAGCCGGATTCCCGATTCTGTCCTGTATTCTCTTCCTCCCAGTTGCCGGGGCGGTTGTGCTCTGGCTGTTCGACGAAGAGGACATGGTCAGGACCTCAGCTCTCACGATTGCGCTGGTTGAGCTTGCGCTCTCTGTATTTGTCCTGCTGCGTTTCGTTCCAGAATCGGCCGCCATGCAGTTTACGGAACGTGTTCAATGGATTCCGGCCTTAGGCATTAGCTATCACCTGGCAGTCGATGGGATCAGCGTATTGTTCGTGGGACTCACGGCTTTTCTGACGGTTCTGGTGGTGGTGTATTCGTGGGATACGATCCGACATCAAGTCAAGCTGTACATGATGTGCCTGTTAGCGCTCGAGACGACGACGATGGGCGTTTTCGTGTCGTTGGATTTGATTCTGTTCTTCGTGTTCTGGGAGCTCATGCTGATTCCCAGCTACTTCCTGATCAAACTGTGGGGGGGAGGGGCCGAGCGTCATTATGCCGCGCTGAAGTTCGTCCTGTATACGCTCTTGGGCAGTGTCTTCATGCTGGTAGGCATCGCGTTACTGGATATCAATTATCATCAGTGGGCGTTGCTGCATCACACGGAGCAGACTTATTCGTTTGATCTGCTCGATCTCCTGAGGGTGCCGATTCCGGTCTCTCAGCAACTCGTCATCTTTTGGCTGATGTTCCTGGGCTTTGCGTTCAAAGCACCCGTGTTTCCCTTTCATACATGGCTGCCCGATGCGCTCTTGGAGGGGCCGATTGGGATGGCTGTGGTCTTGGCGGGTTTGAAACTGGGCACGTTCGGTTTCATACGCTTCAGCATTCCGCTGCTCCCGGATGCATCAAAAAGCGAGACGGTCGTCATGGTTGTGGTCGGGCTTGGGCTCTGCGCGATTCTTTATGGCGCGTGGATGGCCTTGGTCCAAGCCGATTTTCGGCGCTTGCTGGCCTACAGCAGCGTCAGTCATCTTGGCTTTGTTGTTGTAGGGTTGTTTGCCTTGAATTATCAAGGTCTGCAAGGCAGTTTGCTCACAATGATCAATCTTGGCTTCAGCACGGCGGGGCTTTTCTTTATCGCCGGGTTTCTCTACTCTCGGCAGCAGACGACAGAGTTGTCGGCGTTTGGCGGGATGGCGAAGCAAGTGCCTCTGTTGGCGACCTTCTTTCTCATTATCGGGCTGGCGTCGATCGGACTTCCCGGCACCAATGGCTTTGTCGGCGAGTTTCTCATCCTTTTGGGGGCGTTCAAGGCCAAATGGTGGTTCGGTGCCGTCGCCGTTCTGGGGGTGATTTTCGGGGCCGCCTATTTTCTGTGGTATTACGAACGGTCGATGTTCGGCCCGTTGGGTGCTGCGGTGAAGGGGACCATGAGCGATCTGCAACCGCGCGAGAAGATCATTGCGGTGTCACTGTCGGTCATGATTCTTTGGATCGGGCTGTATCCGTCACCGTTCCTGCGAATCATGAATGGATCGATCCAAGCACTTGTTGATCGAGTCCAACAAGAGACGAAGGTGTCGCTACAAGACAACCGAACTGGAAGAGGGTATTAGGTCACGAGATGGGAGAATACGCACTGCTCTATATCCTCTTTGCGCCGTTCGCGGGCGCCCTGGCATTGATTTTTATTTCCAATCGTCAAGCTCTGCTCGTTCGAAGCATCGCGGCGAGCGCGGCGTTTGTGTCGCTACTTGCATCGCTTTATCTCTTTTATGCGTATGATCCGGTGAAAGGTGGATTCCAGTTCGTCCAGAAATATGAATGGTCGAAACAGCTCGGTATTTCACTGCACCTTGGGGTGGATGGGATCGGCACGCCTCTCGTGCTGGCCTCATCGATTTTGCTGTTTGCCGGCATCTTCGTGTCGTGGCATATCAAGGACCGCGCAAAAGAGTTTTACATCTGGCTTCTGATCTTGGCTGCGGCCACGATCGGCGTGTTCATGTCCCTCGACCTATTCTTTCTCTATTTCTTCTACGAGATGTCCGTCATTCCAATGTATTTATTGTTGGGGATGTGGGGCAGCCACACGAAGAAGTATTTGGAGATGACCGATTCTGAAGGTCTGAAGTTGCGTGACTCAGTCGGGTTTATCCTCAACTTTGGCTCGAACAGTAAAGAATATGCGGCGATGAAACTGGTGCTCTTCTTGTCGGCGTTTGCCGTTGCCGCGCTGATGGGCATCTTACTCATCTACAAATACTCTGGCCTGAACACCTTCGATATTCTGGTGCTCCGTGAGCAGGCCAATCTCATGAATATCCCGGTGCTCGGTACGACCTTGGACAAGATCATCTGGGTGTTGGTGTTCTTCGGGTTTGCGTCGATCGCTCCACTATGGCCGTTGCACTCGTGGTCTCCGGTCGGCCATGCGGCTGCGCCGGCCGCAACCAGCATGCTTCATGCTGGTGTCTTGATGAAGCTCGGACACTTTTCCATTATTCGAGTGGCCTTCGAAATTCTCCCTGAAACAACCAGAGAACTGATGCCGATTGCCGCTGTCCTGTGCATGTTCAGCATCGTGTATGGCGGCTTCGTTGCGTTTTACGCCAAAGACACCAAATACGTGATCGGCTATTCCAGTTCCAGTCACATGGGATATGTATTTTTAGGCATGGCAGCGTTGAATTATATCAGCTTGAGCGGGGCCGTGATCTATATGTTCGCCCATGCGATGGCGACCGGCATGCTCTTCGCGATGGCCGGGTGGGTCTATGACCAAACGCATACGAGGGATATCCCGTCGTTAGGCGGTCTGTCCAACAAGATGCCGTTCATCTCAGTGTGTTTTGTCGTAGGCTGCATGGCATCAATCGGGATGCCGGGCACGGTCAACTTTATTGCAGAAATTATGATCATTGTCGGAAGTTGGGATAAGTATCCCCTCCAAGTCATCGTGGCCATGTTAGGGATTGTGTTGACCTTGGCCTACCTGTTCAAAATGATGCGAGGGCTTTTCTACGGTCCGATGAACCAAAAGTACAGTCATGCGCACGATGCGATCTCTGCGGTCGATCGCCTCCCTTTGTTGATCATGATCTCGATCAGTATTGGGTTCGGAATTTTCCCGATGCATTTGTATGATGTCGTTCGGTCCGGAGTCGATCCGTTAGTGGCGAGGATTACGCGCGTGGTTCCCGTCGCCCAAACTCATGAAGGGTCGGGGGTGCGGAGTGAG
>JACRQB010000087.1 GCA_016222925.1 Nitrospirota bacterium
GGGGATTCGGTCGATCACCTGCTGAAGAGTTCGGATATCGCGATGTATCATGCCAAGGAACAAGGGTGGAATAACTTTCAGTTCTATTCCGCAACCATGAATGTGTTGGCTGCGGAGCGGCTTGAGATGGAAAATGAATTGTGGAAGGCGTTGGAACGTCACGAGCTGATCGTGTATTGCCAGCCGCAAGTGGATATCCGAAGCAACCGAATTGTGGGGGCAGAAGCCTTAGTCCGATAGCGGCACCCTCATCGCGGAATGCTGTTGCTCGCCGCATTTCTTCCTGTGGCGATTGAGACAGGGATGATTCGCAAGCTGGATGAAGAAGTGCTGCTTATGGCGTGTCGGCAAAATAAAGTGTGGCAGGATGCGGGGTACGCTCCCATCCGGGTGTCGGTAAATGTCTCCAATTCATTTTTTCATGGAGCTTCCTTGCCGAACGCAATTGCAAAAGCCTTGCAGGACGTCCAGCTCAACCCGAAATATCTTGAATTGGAATTGACGGAATCAATTACGATGCGACATGTAGATACCTCCATCGCCATGCTGCAGGAGCTCAGAGCCATGGGCGTTCGGTTGTCGATCGATGATTTTGGGACCTGGGTATTCGTTGCTGAGCCATCTGCAGCGATTCCCCTTGGACATGCTCAAGATCGACCAATCGTTTGCCAGAGACGTCACACGGAACTCAGCCAATGCATCCAATTACTCGCGCAATTATCTCTCTTGCCCACAGTATGAACTTCTGCGCGCTGGCGGAGGGGGTGGAAACAGACGAACAAGTGGACCTGCTTCGTCAACAAGGGTGCGATCAAGTCCAGGGGTATTTATTTGGTCGGCCAATGCCTGGAGAGAAATTTGTAGAACTGTTCGTGCGAGGCACCTCTCTATGGCACAAGAGACGTGCGGCCTAGGGGGTGAGAAGCACAGCGGCGGAATGGCTGCCAATCAGCAATAGAAAGGGCTAGCAACGCACAAGCTTATGATGAGACCCATGGAACAACGAAAGGATGCTCGGTTTCCCGTTCAATTTCGGAGTTCATTCAGCTCAGCCAATCTCGTCTCAGGCGAAGGCTCGCTGAGGGATTTGTCCATTCGAGGCTGCCGTGTATTCAGTTCCATCGAAGTGAAGCCAGGGACGGCTCTTCTGTTACGGGTCCAGGCTTTCACTGACCAATCTCCTATCCAGATTTCCCAGGCCATTGTCCGGTGGTGTCGAGCCAGCAGCTTCGGCTGTGAATTTGTGAGCCTCAGCCCTGATGAATGGGCCAGGCTCCACTATCTGATTAAGGATTTGGAAAAAGAACCCTTCGAACGACAGCAAGAAGACACCGAAGCCGTATGACCTTCCGATTCCGCCTCCGCCGTTAGTCAACCAACCAGATGCGGGTAAAAGAAACTCGAGAGATGCTCGTAGGCTTCCGATCTCTGACGGGAACTTGTCGGAAAGACCGGATCGACGCCGTGTGACATCTATCGCAGCTTGCTAGCCAGTTTTGATGGAACGCCGATGCTTTCATTCGGCGATTCATTAATCGGAAATGAAAAAGAATCCGGGATCCTATGTATTACAGCCTCTTGTTATCCACTGAAAGGTGATTCTTGCCATGATGATGTGTGATTCTTATCGGATGAGCCGAGGTGTCCCGGCTCACGCACGATCTCGCCGAAGCGCGCCCAGGAGACCGCACGGCTGGAAGGGGCGATCAAGGCCACGCATGTGCGCACCCGCAAGACCTATGGACCGGAGCGCCTCCAGGCTTGTATGTCGACGGGTTCCCATCCGAGGTTGGGCGCATCAAGCGGCCAGGCTAAAACTGGGCCTGCGCTGTCAGTCGGTGCGTCGGTTCACGACGACCACAGATTCGACGCATCGACCGCCCGTGGCGGACAATCTCCTGGCCCAGATGTTCACCGTGACGCGCCCGAATGAGATGTGGGGCACCGACATCACATCTATCGCCATGGTGGAAGGAGGGGGGTAATTGGTGGGGATCAAAGATCTGTCTACGTGTGAGGTGGTCGGACCTGCGATGGGAACTCGGATGACGACGGACTTGGTGAGTCACGTCTTGGTGAAAGCAGTGTGCGCGAAACGCCCGGGCTTGATCCACCACGCCGATCGCGGGTCCCAATATTGTACCCAGCCTATCAAACGCAGTTGCGGTGGTTCGGCCTGACCCCGTCCATGAGTCGGAAGGGCCCCTGCGATGACAACGCGCCGAAGGAGGGCTTCCGGGGAACACTCAAGAATGAGCTGGTACAACATCGGTGTGATGAAACGCGGGAGCAGGCCCGGCAGGAGATCACGGAGTACATCGAGATCTGTTATGCCCGTCAGCGTCGGCATTCCCGACATGGGAATTGCTCGCCCGCCGTATTTGCCCAGCAGTAGGCCTGTGAACAGTCGGCGGCCTGAGGTTGCGGTCAAGGCGTCCACTCTTGGCGACCGAGGTCATTCACAGCGAGACCGGTTTGCTTGGTCAGCAACTATTGGTTATTACCTGTCTCGGCAGCGATGCTCATTCCTTGCCTGTCATTGATTCTACACCGACCACTATGCGGCTTTTTCCATTCGACCTTTCGCCACTTGGCCCAGGATATCGAGTGCCGCGATACGGTAGGCCTCGGCATAGGTCGGAAAGTTAAAGATATTGTCGATAAACGATTCGACTGTTGCGGAGCCCTGAAGAGCTAATTGCCCCAGGTGGACCAGTTCCGTGGCGGAATCCCCAACAACCTGTACCCCGAGTAGCCGCTCGCCCTCAGGATCAGCCACCATCTTAAGGAGGCCGTAGCCGGCTCCCGATATCTGTGCACGCGCGATTTCCTCAAACTTCGCCCGTCCGATCAACGGGTCTTTGTATCGCTCACGTGCGCTCTTCTCATCAAGGCCGATACTGGCCATTTCAGGAATCGTATAGATGCCAAGCGGAATCGTTGACGCTGCATCACCGATTGGGAGGTCCAGGGCGTGACGGACCGCACGTCGACCCTGTTCCATGGCTTTGGATGCGAGCGCGGGACCGCTGGCCATATCGCCGACTGCGTAAATGTGATCAATGTTGGTCTGACAATATTGATTGATGGGAATCAGTCCCTTATCCGACACCGTGATATCAGCTGCAGAGAGCGCTAAATCTTCAATGTTGGCTTGTCGCCCAAGGGCGACGAGCATTTTCTCACTCTTGATCACGGTGCCATCCTGCAAGGTTGTGACCACATGTGCGACATTGTCCCACCGCACGTCTGCAATCTGGCACCCACCCAAGTAGCGACCTCCGTGATGCTCAAGACCTTGCACAAACTGTTCAACCAGTTCTCGATCCATGAACTGGAGCGGATAGGGGGCACGGTCGATCAGAGTGACCTCGACTCCAAGCAGGGCGAAGATGGATGCATACTCGCAACCGATGACCCCACCACCGATGACCATCAGCGATTGCGGTAGGTACATCATGGAGAGGAGTGAGTCGCTGTCGAGGATATGTTCATGGTCGACGGGAATCTCTTTTGGATTTCTGGGGCGTGATCCTGTGGCGACAACGATGGTCTTGGCCGTGAGTTGTTGACGCGCGCCATCGACGGTTTGCATTTCGACGAGATGTTCATTGAGAAAGTGTGCACGGCCATGCAGCAGGGAGATGCCGTTGCGTCGAAGTTGCCGGCTCATGAAGGAATCATGGGCCTGAACGACCTGTTCGAGTCGGCTCATGAGGGTGGCAATGTGCGTACCTGGTTTAAGGTTGAATTGGAACGCTTCACCGGCCCGCTTGAGTCGATCGAGATGGAGGGCGCTTTCTCGTAAGGTTTTACTCGGAATGGTTCCACGATAGACGCAGCTGCCTCCAATCCCGCGTTCCCGTTCAATGAGGGCAACCCGTTTACCGGCCTTGGCGCCCTGGACCGCCGCTTTTTGTCCCGCTGGGCCTGCTCCGATCACAATGATGTCATACGTGCTTGGTGTGCTCATAGGTTCATCGCATTCACAATGGTTATCACCTGGTCTTTTGTCAGCAGGAGTGTATCGATGTCTTGAGGGTACAGGTTGAGTTCTGCAAAAACGGAATGATCGCGAAGGGTGTCCTCCGGCATTTCGTCAGGTGTCAGAAGATGACTGGCTAATCGATCGGCCACACAGGTCAGCAGGCACTCCTGCCTGAATTCTGTCGCATGGTCGTAGTCTCCGTAGTATTGGATGGCCACTGCGACTTGTTTCGGGAGACCCCATTTATCGGCGATCAGGGCCCCCACTTCGGTGTGATAGCCGGCTATCCATCCAGCCAAGACGGGTTTCTCAAGAGCGATGCGCTGTTGACTCGCGAGTGTCGT
This sequence comes from Nitrospirota bacterium, assembly GCA_016222925.1. Classification (GTDB taxonomy): domain Bacteria; phylum Nitrospirota; class Nitrospiria; order Nitrospirales; family Nitrospiraceae; genus Nitrospira_D. Next base: position 4,333 of record JACRQB010000087.1, read on the forward strand.
CGCAGTCCGCAAGACGACGGGTTTTCCGATGGCGTGCAAGAGACCGCAGAGGTAGGCACTTTCGACGTTGACTCGCCTCATGCGCGCGACTTCCTTGGCGAAGGCTCCGCTTGCCAAGGAGTGGCGCCACAGTTGTTTTACATCGTCTTCGTATCCTGGTACTTTGAAGGCGCCGGTTTTCAGGGATGCGGTAAAGGCGATTTCGGACAGCAAGGTAATGCCCAACATGGCCACAGCGTGCTGGAGCGAAACAACTGGACTCCGGGGCATGTAGGCCGGCGAGTTGGCAATCCGGAGGACGTGTGCGGCGAGCGCTTGGTCTTGATGAATCAACGCTGAGAGCTTGGCCGCATCGGCAGACGGATCCGATGCCAGGGCCATCACCTGGCTGGCGGCCTGCGGCAATAACGGAAGTTCGACATCACCGGCTTTGATTTTCTGAACCAAGGCCTGTTCGAGCTGCTCAAGTTGACTCGCGGCCGGCTGGGTTTCAGAAGGCATAGAGGGGCTCCTCAATGAGGACTATTTACCGATGACCGTCCCTTTGTCGGTTGCTTCCAGAGGAAAGTTGAGTGGTGGTGACTTGGAAATGGTCGCCGACTAGACATTTGTCTATTTCGAGAGGGGATAATGTATCAATATTCATTCATGATGGGGGTGCTATGGGTGGCAATGGCCGGATTAGTCGTCCCGCAGGACGTCGCCGCTGAGTCAAAGGCTGGGACCGAGAAGATCGTCAAAGAGGCCCGCGAGACGATCGAGGCGACCAAGGAGTATACCGTTCAGCAAAAGGAGGCGATTGAGCGGAAAGCGCATGACGAGTTGGCGGCGCTTCAACGGCAAATCGTCGAACTGCGTGGGAAGGTGACAAAAGCGTCTGAAGCGACACGAGCTGAGTTACAGAAGTCACTGAATGAGCTAGAGAAGAAGAAAGATGGTGCCAAAGAGCGGTTGGACGAATTGAAGGGCGCCACGGATGCCAAATGGCATGAAGTGCAGGAGGGGATGACGACGGCTCTGAACGAACTCAAGCAGTCATATCAGAAACTGCTGTCCCATCTCCCATAAATAGCGTTGACGTGTTCAATCATGGAGTCTTGAGGATGAAGGTGATTACACTCGCCGACTATCAACAGTTCAGCAGTGACAAGATGAAGAAGAATAACCTGTTTCAAACGGAGCGGTTCTTCTGTGACATCTATGGCTTAGAGCCTGGTCAGGAGCAAAAAGGACATGTTCATGGCCATCAGGATAAGGTGTATATCGTGCTCGAGGGGCAAGGGACGTTTCAGGTCGGCACCGAGCAGCAAGTACTCGAAGCGGGGCAGGGCACGATGGCTTCAGCTGGGCAAGCGCACGGTGTGAAGAATCATACAAGCGGGCGTCTTAGCGTACTGGTCTTTGTCGCACCGAATCCATCTTGATAGATCCAGGGGATTGTTGTTTGCCCGACAGACGAAGGGGAGAAGCGGTCTCCCGCGTTCTCCCCTTCGTCTGTCGGATCAGAATCGGATGATTATGGCTCGTAGTCCGAATGCTCAGACGGCTTCCCGTCGTGCGAGTACATGTGCTGATAGGCGATGACCTGCCAAATCTGCTGTTCTGACAACAGTCTCTTCCAGGCCTTTATCTTCGGTTTCGAGACCCCTTCCGATACACACCAGAACCAATAGCTGTCCGAGTACCGCGTCGTATTCTTCGGGTCCCGGAGGTCGCGTGCACCCTTCTTGACCGGCTTGCCGTTCTTGCGGTGGCAACTGGCACAGGTGATGTCTGTATTGAACTCACCGCGATAAATCTTGGTCGCTTGTTCTGGAAGACCGGTTACTTAATGATCTGCTTAGTTGCCTCGACAATGGATCGCACGCCGATCCCGTAGTGATCCACGAGCTCTTCGGGTTTTCCGCTGTGGGGGATCTCTCGAACCGCAAGCTTATGCACGGCGATGCCTTCGGTGCTCACCGCGCTGAGGACCGCATCACCAAGGCCTCCGTGGGCATAGTGATCTTCTACCGTCAGGATTCGGTGTTGAGTCGCGCGTCCACTCTCCACCAAGGTTGTCCGGTCGATGGGCGCGATACTATAGAGATCGATCACACGGACGGCGATCCCAGCCGCTTTAAGCTGGTCATGGGCTTTCAAAGCTTCAAACAGCGTGACGCCTGCGGCCACAATAGTGAGGACATCTGATGTGCTCTCCCGGATGATTTTGCTGCCGCCGATGTGGAATCGTTCATCCTGTCCATAAATTACCGGGGTCTTCGGTCTTCCCGCACGGACATAGACCATCCCTTTGTGCTGCGCGGCGGCTTCGAGCAAGCGATAGGTCGAGTTGCCATCCGAGGGATAGAGCACGGTCACGCCGACATGCGTGCCGACGAGTTTGATATTTGAGCCGCTGATGGCGGCCATGCGAATGAAATCGTACGCACGGCTTAAAAAGCAGGCAAAGGTGGCGGCAAAAGGGATCTTGCCGCACGCAGCCAGACCGGCAGCGGCTCCGACCATGTTCTGTTCTGCAATGAAATTCTCGAAAAACCGATTGGGGAATTTCTTGCCGAACTTGTCCGTATAGGTCGAGTTTTTGACGTCGGCATCCAACGCAACGATCAGGGGGTTGACCGATCCTAAGGCTTCCAGTGCTGCACCAAAGGCCTCACGGGTGGCGACAGAATCGCCGATCTTGTAAGGCGGTGGCGGGATCGTGCCGATGGTGACGGGAGCGGCGCTTGGAGCGGAAGGCGTGTGGATCTGAACGGCGGCACCGTTCGGGCTCAATTGTTTGGTGAGCTCGTCGATCGCCTTCTGCATCTCGTCGCCTTTCTTGAGCGGCTTACCGTGCCAGTCTGCTTTGTCTTCAATGAACGAAATGCCCTTGCCCTTGTATGTTTGGGCGAGTAACACGGTGGGCCGTCCTTTGGTGCGAGCGGCCTCATCGAAGGCCTTGAGGAGCGCTGAGAGATCATGGCCATTGACGACAATCGCATGCCAACCGAATCCGGCCCAGCGGGAACGGTAGGCGTCCATATCGTGTTGCAACATCGTGGGATCGCTCTGGCCAAGCCGATTGATATCGACAATGGCGCAGAGATTATCTAACCCGTGCTGCCGTCCGACCTCGGCTGCTTCCCACACCGAGCCTTCGACCGATTCACCGTCGCCCATCAACACATAGGTGCGGTGATCCAGCTTGTCGACGAACTTGGCATTCAATGCAATACCGACCCCAACCGAAAGTCCTTGCCCCAGTGAGCCGGTGGCCATATCAACAAATGGTAAGCGAGGAGTGGGATGTCCTTCAAGGTCAGACGTTAAGGTGCGTAACTTTAAGAGATCGCTTGTCGGAAAGAGCCCGGCTTCAGCCCACGCGGCATAGAGTAATGGAGCCGCATGTCCTTTTGAGAGGATGAAGCGATCGCTGTTGAGTGCTTTCGGATTTTGAGGATCGTAGCGCATGACGGAGAAAAACAAGGCAGCGACGATATCGGCAGCTGACGCACAGCTCGAAGGGTGGCCGCTGCCAGCCTCACTGGTGGCCCGCACACTGTTGATGCGGAGTTGGGTTGCCTTGTTGTGTAAGGCGTTGAGTAATTCAGGCAAAGCAGCTAAACCGGCCATGGACGATCCTTTCAGGATAGAGATCACAACGCGCGTAGGTGTTGGTTGTACGCTTCTGCAGAAGTCGCTAGGGCGTGAGGCTAACAAATCAGCGAGTAGAGGTCAATGAAGAGATGCGCTCCCCTGGCAAGATCCAGGGGAGCGCTGAAGTAGTGATGACTCAGTGAGCGGTGTGTTTAGCCTTGGGCTGGGGATGAGATCATGAGGACCTCATTTGAGCAGGGACTTTCTGCTTCGCTGTCTTCGCCTCCAAAGGCACTGATGGCAAAGAAATAGGGCGTATTAGGCTCGAGCCCGGTAATAATGGCTGGTGGAGCCTCGACGGATTGGCTTGCCTCATAGGAACAGGAGCCTGGTTCTCCGGAAGATTCCTTCCCGTAATAGACACGGTAACCGGTTACTGTGGGATCAGGGTTTACAGCCCAGGTCAACCGCGCGGTGGCCTCAGTTGGAGTGACGGGTAGGTCTTCTCCCTCAGGGCCTGCCACAAGAAGTTCAGGATCTGTCTCTGCAACCTCACTCGGGAAGGGTTCGATTTCTGTAGGTGCCGTAGAAATCGTCGGATCGTCTTGTTCATTTGCTGCGGTCTCAGTAGCAGTAGTGTCGGCCTCTGCGTTCTCACTCGGATGAGTGTTCGTTGGTGTAGAGAGAGAGGAAATGCTCGGTCCACCCTGTCCACTGTCGCTACACCCGGCAAGTGGGAGGACGATGGTGCTCAAAACTAACAAGGAGACCAATGCGATTGTGAGATTCCGGAGAACCGGAATGATCGAACGTTTCGGTCTTAACATAATATGAAATACTCCTCACTCATGAAGTGCGATGCGGCCAGCTGGCTTCAGTCAACTAGCAAGTCCACTAGGAACAATGTCCTGCGCATTAAGCAACTGTTGTGCCCATGTGAATGCTCAGGCAAGCTATTACTAATCAACAAGTTATATATTTTTTCGAACAAGAGAAACTGCTAGGTGTGAATGGTTCAACCTTCAAGTACCTACAACGCTCATAGCCAGGTAGGTTTTTCCAGTCACCGACTACTGTGACAAAAGACTAACGGGAGATATCAAGAAGGGATCCGTCGTGGATCTCCGCGATCTCGAAAAAATCGAAACAGCAGGTAGCCGTTTATCAGAACTACGATCGACAATATGCCGTAGGTTGTGAGGGTGGAGGCAAGGTGTAACTCAACTAACACGCGAGACAGACCGAAGCCTACTATTAACCCGTCGAATGCCATGCAAATGCGTCTGAATGTTTCAGGATCCATCAAGCGGATCAGATATGTACCGAGAGGAATTCCGATCATGACGCTGGGAACGATATAGGGGATTATTTCCATGCTGCCGGCACTGTAGAAACCGATAAACCCGTAGGCAATGGCTGTGAGTGAAGACTCTGTCAGGCGAATAATCCCCAATGCCGCACGGAAGTCTTGTTTTGGATAGCCTTGATTGTTAAAGAGGAGAGCCAAGGGGGGGCCGGAAATTGTCGTAAGGGAATAGAGGGTACCCAGCCCCACCCCAAATGGCACGCCTATAGCTTTTTCAGCGCGAATGGGTTTCCGAATGCCCGCTGCCTGAAGAAGAATCAAGGGCAGCAGAAAAAGATAGGTGACGAACTTGATCCATGCGGGCTGCACCAAAAAGAGAAGATAGCTGCCGATGCCGACTCCGACCGCCAGACCGCCAAGAATTGGAGCAACACGCCAGAAGACATTGGGGATGCTCTTTCGATTGATGAAGAGAACATACGCGTTGATGACGAGTTCGATGAGCACGAGGGCCGGGTTCAAAATGCGATTGGTGAAAAATAAGAGGGCGACAGGAACCGTGATCGAGGAGAAGCCGTACCCCAACGCGCCGTTCGCTGTGGCAGCGACAAATGTAATGAGGACAAGAACGACTACGTCCATGAGTGCTTAGCCTTTAGGATGGCCGGCGGCAAAGTCGGCAAGCGAATAATGATCGAGGATCCCAGCAATCGCATCACGGACTGTGCCCATTACTTGCTGTACGGGACAACGCGTCTTATTCGCATAGGGACAATCGCTGCATTTTTGGTACGCCGTCTTGCTGACGCAGCCGATTGGCGCCAGCGGACCATCGAGAATGCGTATGACTTGACCGAGGGTGATCTCGTTCGGCTGTTTAATCAGGTCATATCCTCCGTTTACCCCACGTCGGCTGGAGACGAGTCCTGCTCGTTTGAGTGTGAGAAGAATCTGCTCCAAGAATTCAACAGGGATGTGCTGGCGATCGGCAATGTCGTGGCGCTGCAGCGTGGTCTTTTCGTGAGCGAGTGTGAGCTCCACCAACGCCCGGAGGCCGTATTCACTTTTTTTCGAGAGTTTCATAATCTAGAGTTAGTTTATCAACATTGATTACAATAGGGTAATCCGCAATGGTTCGTCAAGGTCAAAGTTTCTGAGATGAGCGACCTTCGGTAATCTCACACGTTGTTCCGGCATCTACTCCCAGCTTTTATTCCCTCCCTGCATACATTAAGATAGGCGGCGGGTATCGTCCTTCTCCACGAGGCCATTTTTGAAATCCAAGATTGTCTTTTCTTGCCAAACCTGTGGACATCAGGCGCCGCGGTGGCTCGGTCGCTGTCCTGACTGTGGTGGCTGGAATACCATGAAAGAGGAGCGGCAAGCGGCGACCGGAAAGGGTCGTCCTGCTGCCATGAAGACAGCTCAGGCCAAAGCCACGCCTATCGGTGAAATCGAAGTCGTGGGAGAGGATCGTCGGCTCACCCGTATTGGTGAATTCGATCGAGTTTTGGGAGGTGGAGTCATTCCGGGCGCGGTGATCTTGATCGGGGGCGATCCTGGAATTGGGAAGACGACACTGCTCTTGCAGGCCTTGCCACGGTTGGCGACGAAGGAAGCGCCTGTTCTCTACGTCTCCGGGGAAGAGTCCCCTCGGCAGATCAAGATGCGTGGGCAGCGGCTTGGTATTGAACACCCACATTTGCTGATCTTGGCTGAAACCTCGCTTGAGCTGATCCTCAAAGCGGTGCAGGAAATTGAGCCGGTAGCGGTGGTGGTCGATTCGATCCAAACGGTGTACACCGAACAGATTACATCTGCCCCTGGCAGCATCAGCCAGGTGCAAGAAGTGGCCGGACAGCTCATGTGGCTTGCCAAGCGGGCTGGTGTGCCGGTCTTTATCATTGGGCATGTCACGAAAGAGGGGGCGATTGCGGGGCCACGATTACTTGAACATATCGTCGATACGGTGTTGTACTTTGAGGGAGATAAGGGGCACAGCTACCGGATTCTCCGCGCCGTCAAGAATCGTTTTGGATCGACGAATGAAATTGGGGTATTCGAAATGAAGGATACTGGGCTTGAGGAGGTGAGCAATCCATCAGAGCTATTTTTGGCGGAACGCTCTCAGCGGAGCACCGGATCGGTGGTCGTGTCGAGTCTTGAAGGGACGAGGCCGATACTGGTTGAGCTGCAAGCCTTGGTTTCCACAACCACCTATGCCATGCCCAAACGAATGGCGAACGGGGTGGAGGTCAATCGAGTATCGCTGCTGCTCGCGGTCATGGAAAAACGGCTGGGCGTACATCTTTCTGGACAGGATGTGTATGTGAATGTTGTCGGAGGGATGCATATCGACGAACCGGCGATTGACCTGGGGATCGTAGCGGCTGTCACATCAAGCTTGCGGGAGCTGCCTGTCGAGCCGGGGACGTTACTGTTGGGGGAGGTCGGTTTGGGCGGAGAGGTACGTGCCGTCAGCCAAGCTGAATTGCGCATTCGCGAGGCTGCGAAGATGGGGTTCAAACGATGCATTCTGCCTGAACGAAATCTGATGAAGATCGACCCTATCGACGGCATGGAGCTCATTGGTATTCAGGAAGTGCGAGAGGCATTGGATGTGGTGTTGGCGTAGAGCACGGGAAGTGAGCTGCAGACAAGGCATGCTGCTCGTGCAGCGCGCACCCCAAATTCATCGAATGATGATCACAATGGGCGGTGCGCGTTGTATGCGCGCAGTAGAGTCTCATCTGCCGCTGCTTCTTTGTAGAGGGGAGAATCGTGGGAAAACAAGGTGGGCATATTTTGTAGGCTTGTGCATCGCGACCTTCATGTCGGCTGGTTGTACTCTCATGACGCCAAAAGAAGAACTCCCTCTCAGGCAGGTGACGGCGCAGGAATTGACGGCTCTTTTGCGTCATCGTGAAGCGGCCATCCAGTCCCTGAAGGGATTATTCAGCGCGAAAGTGCGGGGTGGGCTCATCCCCATTGCATCACGAATAGAGGGTACGGTCTACTACCGCCGTCCGAATGCGTTGCGGCTGAGAGGGTTTACTTCTCTTGGAAACGAGCTGTTCGACTTTGCTCAAGCGGATGATCTGTACAGGCTCCGCTTGCCGCTGGAGGGAAAAACCTATAGTGGTCACCAGTCCGAGATGAAAGATGCAGGAAAATTGGCTCGATTCTCCCAGCTGAGTGTCTGGGCGGTCGGTGGCGTGTTGGGGACGAACGCTATTACCAGGGATGAAATGGTTAAGGTCGTGGAAGACAGAGGTCGATATCGTCTCGACGTCTATGCGTCAGCACTCGAGGGAATGAGCCCATCGCGTTCGCCGATCCACCGCCTATGGTTTGACCGCCGATTGCTCGTGGTACAGGAAGAGTGGCTTGGGTCGAGTGGGGAGGTCGAGGCGACGATTCAGTATGACGATTTTAGGCCGCTCGAGGAGTTGAAAAGTATTCCAGCACAGGCCTTGGGTGATCAGGATGTTCGGCTATTTCGCCCGTTCAAGATTTCTCTCGAAGATGGTCGCGGACAAGGCTCCGTGCAAGTCATCTTCCACGAGATGTATCACAATCACGCGATACGGGCGGAAGACTTAGGTCAGATCTCATAATCGTCGATGAAAATCCTTGCGGTTGAAACAGCCACGACGTGGCAGAGTGTCGCGATTCTTGAAGACGACCGCATTGTCGCGATGCATGAGCAAGAGGCTGGTGGTGCGCAGGGCTCCCTATCGATCGATTGTTCTCTCAATCTGGATTGCGGCTTGGCGATCTGAGTGGTCTTGCCTGTTCGATCGGGCCAGGCTCGTTTACCGGTATTCGAGTGGGTATTGCCACGTGCCTAGGACTTCGGGGAGCCACAGGTCTTCCTCTCACGCTGGTCCCGACACTGGAAGCCATGGCGAGGAATTTGGAAGCGGCGACCGTTCCCGTCTGTCCAATGCTGATCAGTCGTCGTGGGGAAGTGTACTGGGCGATTTTCCGTTGGACAGGGGATGGGCGATTTGATCGCGTTGTCAGTGAACAGGTTGGCCCCCCGGGCGCCCTCGCGCAGAGTCTCACCGAACCTACGTTGGTATTCGGGGCCGGCTGGTCGTCGATGGAAGCGGAGATTCGAGCGGCATTGCCTGCGTCGGTCACCGTGACGGTGGGACCACAGGACGTCTTCAAACCGTCGGCTATTCACGTCGCGCGTATCGGGCTGGAACGACTTCGATGCGGCGAAATTGCCGAAGATCTGGTGATGCCGCTGTATGTCCAGCGGACCGAAGCAGAAATCCAATACGAACGGTCCGGCGGTGTGTCGTCCGTTGTGAGACGTCGGCAGCGGGTTGACGCCAAAGTTGCCGAACGATTGGTTCGTGGGCGTCGGCGGTCGGATCGGCGGGACATGTGAGCCGCTGCGGTGATGTCTGAATTTCAAATTCTCCCAGCGACCCCGGATATGTTACCGGACATCCTTGCTTTGGAAGAGACTTGCTTCTCATCCCCGTGGACGCGCAAAATGCTCGAGGCTGAGTTAACAAGCAATCAATTTGCACATTTTCTCGTCGCGAGGCGGCGAGAGGAGTCGATACCACAGGCCGAACCCACGATTTTCGGGTACCATTGCTTCTGGATTGTCTTTGAAGAGCTGCGATTGATGAATTTGGCGGTACGAGAGTCGATGCGGAGAAGAGGGGTTGGAAGAGCGCTTGTCACCGAAGCCCTTCGTCTGGGATTAGAGCAAGCGGCTACTCGAGCCGTCCTCGAGGTCAGAGCCTCGAATGATCCAGCGTGTTCTCTCTATGCGCGTCTAGGTTTTGTCCAGATTGGTCATCGCCCTCGGTACTACACGAATCCCATTGAAGATGCCGTGCTGATGGAAATGCATCCGCTCGTGATATCGAGTGGCTAGCAGCTGGCAAAGGTTTTGTTTTAGGGAGGTGGATCAGCTTCAACTGAGTCAATTTAACCAGGAGGTGTCGTTATGTTGACGGAAGATGCGATTGTTGAACAACTTCGCCACTCCAACACCGAATTTCGGGAACTAGAAGCGTCCCACCATCGCCTGGACCTTGAACTGAACGAGCTGCAGAAGCGCCATGTCTTGACCCCGTCGGAAGAAATTGAGAAAAAGCGGATGCAAAAGGAAAAATTGGTGAAGAAAGACAAGCTTGCAGAACTGATTCGTCTCTACCGTGAGCACAGGCTCGAACCGGCGCGGTAGTAGGTTGATCGGCCACCGATTCTGCAGGCGGCTGAATCTGTCGATATGGAACAGGCCATTCATCCGCTCGCCTCCCACATCCAAGGCGTCAAGAGACGACTGATCATCATTGGTGCGACGGTCTTGGGTGCGTTGGTACTGACCTTCTCTTTTTCCGCCGAAATGGTGGCGTGGCTCAACCGACCCTTTTCAAACCAACTGGCGTTTTATGGCCCAACGGAGGCGCTGTTCGCTTCGATCAAGGTGTCGTTGTTGGCAGCCCTCATTCTCAGTTTGCCGGTCATTTTTTATCAGTGTTGGAAGTTTATCGAGCCTGCTCTGTTGCAGAAAGAACAGCGTTGGGCCATCCCGCTCTTCATGGTGGCTGGGGGGCTGTTCGCGGTAGGGCTGGTCTTCTGCAATGTCGTGATTCTGCCGCTCGTGATCGATCTGTTCGTGAGTTTCGGACTCGATCGTGATATCACCCCTCAGCTGAGCGTTGGCACCTATATTGATTTTAACGTGAAATTTTTGCTCATCTTCGGCTGTGCGTTTGAGTTACCCTTAGTCATGAGTCTCGTGGCGATGACTGGAGTGGTATCAGCGGATACGTTCGCTCGTTACCGCAAACATGCCATTTTGTTGTGTCTCATTGTCTCTGCCATCGTTACTCCTGATGCCACGCTCTTTACCATGCTTTTGATGGCGGTTCCCCTGATGGCGCTGTATGAGATCGGGATTCTCGGCGCTCGAATTTTCGGGCGAAAACCGGACTCAGGGGGGATCGATTTGCCGCTTGATCCGGATCTGCCGATGAATACCGCTGGAACGAGGCTACGATGAGGCATCGGACTGTAAAGGTTCAGTGCATACGCACGATTGCTTCTGTGATCATAATGTGGGGTGTTTTTCTCTGTCTGGGCGGCGGTGAGAGTCTCCAGGCTTCGGATCCGCTGAGGATTGCAGAGACGTCGACGGCCTCGGAGCCATCTGAACAATCTGCAGCCAGCGTGCAGGCTCTTGTGATAGGGAGTAATGGAGTCCTCTATGCCGGATCCTTCGGGCATGGGATTTTTCGAACCGTGGATCGAGGCGCGACATGGGCTCCAGTAGGGGGTGGTATCACTGATCCGTTTATCTTGAGTTTGGCCTCCGCGAAAGACGGAGCCATCTATGCCGGTACCTTTCGTGGTGGAGTGTTTCGCTCACGAGACAAAGGGAACAGCTGGCAGCCAGTCAATGTGGGGCTCAAACGGCTTGAGGTCAAGGCCTTATTGGTGGTGGACCATGAACTGTTTGCCGGTACCGGAGATGGCGTGTATCGCCTGCATGGCTCCGAAGATCGTTGGACGCCTGTGACGTCGGGGTTGGACGATATTCTGGTCCATGCACTCGCTCGCTCTGCCGATGGAACTTTATTCGCAGGGACTTCCGGTCAAGGTATCTTTCGGTTTAGCCCTCGCTCTTCTGGCTGGGTACGCATGCGGCATGGATTGAAGGACCATGAAGGAATGATCGAAAATTTCATTCGTGTTCTTGTCATCGATCAGGATCAAAGTATTTTGGCCGGCACGTTCGACGGCGGGGTGTTTCGTAGTGCCGACAGCGGACTGACGTGGCGGCCAATCAGCCGTGCCCTGCCTAACGACTCCATCCGGGGTATTGTATTTAGTGACGAAGGAGTCGTCGTGGCAACCGGGAACGGAATTTTTAAGACCATCGATAAGGGCAAGCAATGGATTCCCCTCAATAAGGGCCTGGCGAGCCTTGCGGTGCAAGTGTTGATCGGATCGGGTGATAAAGGTCTGTATGTGGGGACGAGTTCCGGGGTGTTTCGCAGCGATGATGGCGCCTCCTGGATAGCCGTCAATCAGGGGCTGGAGGTGGGAATCGCGCCCCCGCCATTTCTCTTTCGCTAAATTTAGAAAGGATGAATGTAATGGCTGAGATAGGCGAGAAAACACGGGCAACAATAGCCGTGACAAGTAAGGGACAACCCATGGGAGAAATCGTACTCAGGTTTTTCTCGGATGTGGCGCCTGGTCACGTCAATAACTTTGTGAAGCTTTCCAAGGATGGGTTGTACAATGGGACGACATTTCACCGGGTCATTCCCGGGTTCATGATTCAGGGAGGGGATCCCAACAGTAAGAATTCCGACCGGTCATCCCACGGAATGGGTGGACCTGGTCATAAAGTAAAGGCGGAGTTTAACAGCACGCCACACAAACGAGGTATTGTCTCGATGGCCCGTGCGAACGATCCGGATAGCGCTGGGTCACAGTTCTTTATTTGTGTCGCAGATGCCAATTTTCTCGATTGGCAATACACAGCCTTTGGGGAGGTGGTCAGCGGAATGGAGGTAGCCGATAAGATCGTCACTATGAAGCGTGACGGGCGAGACAATCCGCTGGAGCGAGCCGAGATGACCGTCACGATCAGCGAGGAGTAAAAGGGTAGGGGGGAGAAGTGAGTTGCAAGGAAGCCCATAATCGGACAGGCTGGATCATGACCGGTCTCCTCACTCTGTACTCCGTCCTGTCGGTCGGTTGTGCCGCTCCGCATGTGCCAGCGAGAATTATTTACGAGGATCCGGTCAATTTTGTGCGATTGGAAGAGGATTCGGAAGTGCTCGCGGAATGGCCACCGAGTCACCATACCCATCCGTTTACAATCGAACCGGATAAATTGCGGACGATTTTGTCGGGCTTGAAGGTGCAGGAGCATTGGATTGCGCTGCAGCGGTGGATGCGAGGGGAGTCTCCCTTGGTTCCGGCCTTCACGGAGGAGGAGTTGACTCTCTTGTCTGTGCGTCTATCGGAGGCGCTGGCTGAGGCGAAAGACAACGAACGAGTGACCTTTTATTTGAGCCAGCCGCAGACCCTTGCCCGCCGAATTATCACGACGGGTGGGTTCTACGTTCACGGGACGGAACTGCACATTATTCTAGGAAATTGGAGAATTATTTACGGCATCCCGGCCTATGGGATGATCTATGATCGACGTTATCCGATGCGACCGACCGCCGCGAAAGGCTTTGATTTAAGGTTTCAACCTGCTGAGGCCGTTGTTTCGATAAAGAGTAGCCTGCTGGATGGGATTTTAGCTAATTCTAAGGACGAACTCATCATCGATCTGACCAAGCTCAATCCACCCGACCCAGAGGTTTCTCTCATTCGATCGTGCTTGAATCATGAGTCTCTGTGTTAGTACCAGCGGGTGACACGGTTCACGCTCGATTTGATGCAGGTAGGTTGCTGGAAGACTCGAAAAATGAAGCGAAACGTCTTATCGACTGCCTAGACTCAAAAGATACATATGGGGTACTTCCATTAGCGCTTCGGTGATGGACTGCCAGCCGAGCTTGCTTTGACCTTCAATGCGATCACAAAAGCGGATGGGTAGTTCATCCACATCCGCACCCAGCTGCATGGCCCGCCAAGCGAGCTCCACTTGAAAGATGTACCCTTTTGCTCGGACGGTGGCGAGGTTCATCCGTGCCAAGAGCTCACGGCGATAGCAGCGGAATCCTCCTGTCCAGTCGTGGATGGTCGAGCCCAGGAAGAGGCTGACGTAGGTATTCCCGCAGCGAGAGACAAAACGACGGCGGGCGTTCCAGTTCTCGGTCCCGCCGCCAGGCACGTAGCGACTTCCGATCACCAGGTCGGCAGTGTGGCTTCGGTGTACCAGGCGTGGCAGATCCCAGGGCGCATGGCTGAAGTCACAATCCATTTCGATGATGAGACTGTAATCCTGCTGCAGCGCCCACGTGAACCCCGCGAGATAGGCTGGTCCAAGTCCTTCTTTGTGTGGCCGGTGCAGGACGTGCACATGCCCATATCGGCCACTGAGCTGGTCGGCTAACTCTCCGGTCCCGTCCGGGGAGTTGTCATCCACGATCAAGATATCGGCGACAAGATATTGTCTGATTGCCCGAACAAGCGCCTCAAGATTGGCGCGTTCATTGTATGTTGGGAGGACAATGAGGATCGATTGTTTGAAATCGAACGGTGAGGTGGGGATGAGCGGTTTACCTGCCCCCACTTGGGAATATTCTAGAGACTGGTTTTTAGTAGAATTAACGGCAATGCGTGCGCTGTCAGCGCCACGGGCGATCAGCTCCTCAGCGAGTTCAAAGTTCGGTACAGCGTAGGCTTCATCCATGCCCAGCTCCCGGAGAGGCGTTACGTCGCCATCCTTGCCGATGTGATGGAAGCGTATGGATGGTGCGTGAGTGTTATCGAACGGTGGAGCGATTGGTGGGCTACCGGACATGGAATGGTTTGCCTAGGGCAGGGCTATAGGTGGAGGGTGAGCTGTCTGCTCACGAAGGATGTGAGGAAGAATGGGCGTAAGATGCGTGAAGCTACACGGGTCATGATAGAACGACAGCGTACTCTCCTTGTTGAAATCGGCGGTATTCTAGTCGACAGCAGATGAGGTGCGCAAGAAGAGATTCAGTCGGCTATGTCGGTGCGCTGGTTGCGCGTTTTGACAGTGCGGGAACGGCTATGCTAAAGTCCGCGATCCATTGATATTACAGGCATTTTTATCACTTAATCTCTTAAGGAACACTGTATGAGCGGGACACAGACTCAAGTGATTGTTGTGGCAGGAGCAGGACCGGCTGGGATGGCTGTTGCCAGCACGCTCTCGAAAGTCGGCCACGAAATCATTATTCTCAATCGTGATATCAAATTCGGTGGATTGGCTGAATACGGGATCTTCCCCTCTAAGCTAAAACTCCGTGGCGGGCTCAAGAAACAGTACTGGGAACTTCTTCAGCAGAAGAACGTCCATTATTTTGGGAATGTCTCCATCGGGAACGGAAAGGACCTCACGGTCGAAGATGTGCGCGGGCTGGGTGCGAACGCCGTGGTTTTCACGATCGGTGCGCAGGGGACCAAGGCCATCGGTGTCGAGGGGGACTCGGCTCAGGGCGTGTTTCATGCAAAAGATGTGGTCTATCACTTCAATCGTTTACCGGGCTTCGGCGACCGTCCATTTGAAATGGGACAACACGTTGCTGTGATCGGGGCGGGAGATGTGATGGTGGATATTGCCCACTGGTTGATTCGCTATAAGAAAGTTGAGAGGGTCACGGCTATCGTAAGACGGGGTCCCGTAGAACGTAAGTACAATCCAAAGGAAATTCGCAGCGTTTGCGCCAACATGGACCTTGATGGAATCAAAGCTGAGTTTGAGCGCATTCAGGACCGTCTCGCCAAGGTCGGCCAGAATTCTGATGAGGTTTTGAAGGCATTCACAGACGAATTTACCAAATGTGAGGCGAAGGTATCCGAGACAAAGATGGACTTCCGTTTCCTTGCGTCACCGAAGCGTATTCTGGTTGACGGCAATAATCGGGTTCGTGGACTTGAAATGGAAGATAACCGGCTTGACCCGAAGGGTGAGGATACGGTCGCAGTGGGCTTGAAGGCGTATTACGAGTTTCCTTGTGATTCAGTTGTGTTTGCCGTCGGTGACAAGGTGGATGAGACGGTCGGGCTACCCTATAAGAACGGCATGTTTACCACGAACCCGAACAAGACCGGGAATGATCCCGATGATGCACTCTTTCAGGCCTACGATGAATCTACAGGCCAGGTGATGGACGGCGTATTTTTGGCCGGTTGGGCTCGGAAAGCCAGCGAGGGACTCGTCGGCGTCGCGAAGCGTGACGGAGATTGGTGTGCAGAGGTGGTCGAACGGTACCTTGCAACCAAGGCAGGGGAGGGAGACGCGAAAATCGTTCTGGGTCGGTTGCATGCGCGTTTGAAGCAACGTCAGAGTCGTCCGGTCGACGTGAATGGGTTGAGGGCACTGGATGTGGCCGAACACTCATTTGCCGAGAAGTCGGATTGTATCGGGGAGTTCAAGTTTTCAGCCAATCAGGAGATGCTCAAATATATTGAGCAGGGGAGAGTGTGAAGTCTTTGGCAGGCTTCATCCTCAAGCATGCCCCCATTTCAGTTTTTCCCGCAACTGCAGGGCGGGATTCATGATAGGCCCTCCTGCAGAGAGCGAGTAGGCTGTAGAGCCTGTCGGTGTTCCAATGATCAGGCCGTCCCCTCGCAGATTCGTCACGAACTGGCCATCAATGGTGATGTGGAGTTCAATCATGCGAGCCAGGGTTCCCTTGCTGATGACGACATCGTTGAGTACGATGCCTCTCGCAACGGTTTCCCCATGCCGATGGACGTGTGTGGCCAGCATCAGTCGTTCATCAAGAGTAAAATCGTTGGCAAATACCAGTTCGAGGGAAGGATAGAGGTTGTCCAATCGGACTTCCGTCAAGAAGCCAAGGCCTCCCATGTTGACACCCAGGATGGGAATGCTCCGTTCTGCCGCGAGCCGTGCAGCATTGAGAATGGTACCGTCCCCTCCGAGTACCAAGAGAACATCGGCTTTCTGAGCCAGTTGAGTCTTGGGAATTCCTCCGACCTCGTTCAAGAGTGCTGCAGATGTTGTGTCGAGCAAGACATCAATGTTACGGGCACGGAGCCAGGCAGCCACGGCGAGCAGCGTGTCTTTTACTTCAGGGAACTTGGGCTTGGTCAAGATCCCAATGCTTTTACTTTTCATGGATACCAGGCATATGGTTGGGCGAACGGGGAGTGTGATTGTATCGGGATGCTGATTTTCATGTCAACGGAAAGTCCATGTTCTCCGCTCAATCTTGACTCTCAATCATACTGTGGTTAGAATCACAGCAAGGTTTTTCAAGGGTTTTGCTCGAACGCGGCCAGGAGTTTCACTCTCTGAGTAAGGAGGCAGGATGTTCGAACGATTCACGGACAAAGGTCGAAAGATCATCATCCTCGCGCGCGAGGAGGCCGAGCGGCACCAAAACGACTATCTAGGGACTGAACATCTCGTCCTGGCCATCCTCCGTGAGTCTGATGGCATTGCTCTTATGATTCTGAAAAAGATGGGGCTTTCTACTGAGCAGATCAGGTTGGAAATCGAGCGGAATCTGCCCGGCGGCGGAACGACGATGACGTTTGGGGAAATTCCATTTAGCCCACGCGTGAAGAAGGTCATTGAATATGGTGTTGAGGAGGCCCGCCTGCTGGGCCACAACCACATCGGTAGTGAGCACCTGCTTCTTGGATTGTTGCGGGAAGAAGAGGGAATCGGTGGGAAAATTCTTCGGAGTTTGGGCGCAAATCTTCTGACGGCGCGTCAGCTGACCGTGACGTTTTTGCGGAAATCTGCTCCACGTGAACGTGATCGAAAGAGCAATACCCCGGCGTTGGATGAGTTTGGCCGTGATCTGACGCAGATGGCTCAAGAAGGTCAATTGGACCCGGTGATTGGTCGAGCTGATGAAATCGAACGTGTGTTGCAAATTCTCAGTCGGAGAAGCAAAAACAATCCCGTCCTTATCGGCGAGTCTGGTGTGGGAAAGACCGCGATTGTCGAGGGGCTAGCTCAGCGCATCATTCAGTCCGAAGTTCCTGACAACCTGCTCTCTCGTCGGGTCATCGCCTTGGATCTAGGGTCGCTTGTGGCAGGCACAAAATATCGTGGACAGTTTGAAGAGCGCCTCAAGGTGGTCATGAAGGAGATTGTCCAAGCGGGTAATATCATTATCTTCATTGATGAACTTCATACCCTCGTTGGGGCTGGGGCTGCGGAAGGGTCTATTGATGCCTCCAATATGCTGAAGCCGGCCTTATCGCGCGGCGAGATCCAATGCATTGGGGCTACGACCTTGGATGAGTACCGAAAGCATATTGAAAAAGACGGTGCCTTGAAGCGGCGATTCCAACCCATCCACGTTCAGCCGCCCAATCTCGACGAAACGGTCCGCATTATCCAAGGGCTTCGGGACCGATACGAAGAGCATCATGGAGTGGAAATCACGGAGGATGCCATTGTTGAGGCCGTGAAGTTGGCGGATCGGTACATCACTGACCGGTTCCTTCCGGACAAGGCGATCGATTTGATCGACGAAACGGGCTCGCGCGCCAAACTCCAGACCTACGCCCTCCCTTCTGAATTGAAAGCGATGGAGCAAGAGCTGAAGAAGGTGTCGCGAGAGAAGGAGCTCTCGATCTCCATGCAGAATTTCGAAGAGGCCGTACGGCACCGTGAGGAAGAAGAGCGGCTGCGCAAGCTGCTCGACGAATCTAAGCGAGAATGGAAGAAGAATCAGGAAAAGAACAAGCCTGTGATCGGTAAAGAGGATGTCGCTTATGTTGTCTCGAAAATGACCGGTATTCCGCTCTTTAAGTTGGAAGAAGAAGAGTCCAACAAGCTCTTGCGCATGGAAGAGTTTCTCCATAAACGAGTCATCGGTCAAAATGAGGCGATCTCTGCGGTTGCTCGTGCCATCCGCCGTTCTCGTGCCGGTTTGAAGGAAGGGGTACGAAGAAGGGGGGCAGCTGACCGAGAAGGTCCGCCGTCGGCCTTATTCAGTCGTATTGTTCGATGAAATTGAGAAGGCGCATCCGGATGTGTTCAATGTTCTCCTTCAAGTATTAGACGACGGCGTGCTGACCGATAGTCTTGGACGAAAGATTGATTTCAAAAATACGGTTGTCATTATGACGTCCAATATCGGGACGAAAATGATTCAGAAGGGTGTTTCTCTTGGTTTTCAGAGCACCGAGGGCGAAGCCGCGCGTCGGAAGAAGGAAGAAGTACTCGGAGAGCTTCGGAAGTCGTTTAGTCCGGAGTTCCTGAACCGGATCGATGAAATCGTGATCTTTCATCAGCTGGAAAAAGAGCAGCTCTATAGCATCTTGGATATCTTGCTCCGTGAGTTGAACCTCCGTCTCTTGGATAAAGGGATTGAGATTGAGGTCGACGATGAAGTGAAACAATGGCTTATCAAGGAGGGCTATGAGCCGTTGTACGGAGCCAGGCCAATGCGTCGGGCGATCCAACGTGCCATCGGTGACCCGCTCTCCGATGAGCTCATCAGAGGGCGCTTCAAGGAAAGCCGCAAGGTGAAAGTGGTTCTGCGGGACGGAGCCCCGACTTTCATCGAGCAGGAGGCAATGGCCGGAGTCTAGTGCCCTTTGTGATCGTTCACGTCCCCAGGCAATCGTTAGCGGCCTCTGTGGCGGATCGCTGCAGGGGCCGTTTTGTTATCCAATGCCATCTGGCCCATTCGTAACGAGATGTATTCCTTCCCCACTCAGTCCGAATTTCAACCAGGGACTCAATGGCATCCGTGCCCGGTTCTTGGAATCGAGTCCTCATGCGATGAAACAGCTGCTGCCGTACTCAGTTGTGCAGGAGAGGTGCTTTCCAACGTCGTATCTTCACAAGTGACCGTCCATGAAAAGTTCGGTGGCGTCGTTCCAGAATTAGCCGCACGGGCCCACCTTGGGACGATCAATTTGGTTGTCGAAGAAGCCTTGGCGACCGCCCAAGTCTCAAAACATGCTCTCGGTGCCGTGGCCGTCACCCAGGGACCTGGATTGGCTGGGGCGCTTTTGGTGGGCGTGAATTACGCCAAGGCCTTGAGTTACGGCTTGGGGATTCCGATCATTGGGGTCAATCATCTGCAGGGCCACATCGCCTCCGCATGGCTCGCCGATCCGACATTCCCGTTATCCTGCATTGTGCTGGTTGTATCGGGTGGCCACACCCATCTCTATCGCCATGGAGTCGGTGGTCGGTGTACCCTGCTGGGACGCACTCGCGACGATGCTGCCGGTGAAGCGTTCGACAAGGGAGCTCAGATGCTTGGCTTGGGGTATCCGGGTGGACCGGCCGTTGATCGAATCGCACGTTCCGGAGATCCACAGGCCATTCGATTTCCCAGATTCCACAGGGCAAAGAACAGTCTTGAGTTCAGTTTCAGTGGTCTAAAGACGGCGTTGTTGTATAAGCTACGAGAAATGGATGGTTCTTTGCGACCTCATCAGACCGCCGACTTAGCGGCCAGTTACCAAGAGGCTATTGTGCAGGTCTTGGCCGTGAAGGCCTTTGTCGCCCTCGGGCAGTCGAACCTGACTGCGCTTGCAGTCGTGGGTGGGGTCTCAGCTAATTCACGGTTGAGGGCCTTACTGAGCGAGCGTGCGGCACGTGAAGGCATTCGCCTATCGCTGCCGCCTATCGAGTATTGTACCGACAACGCTGCCATGATTGCCTCGGCGGGGCGCCAGTTGCTGATGAAAGGAGAACGACCACATGCAGATCTTGATATCAGCCCGGCTCAGAGATTCGAGACGATTCATGACGAAAATCGATCGCATATCGGTTTCTCTAAGGGATAAGGAGAACGCCCATTCCTGATATCCGAGGTCAGATCACAGGACTGCGCACCAGCCAAGTCGCGTCGGTTGAACGACTCTACCGACGTCGTGTCTCACCCGATAAGGTCATGACCCCGGAGCTCGCCAAGGCAATGGCCCAACTGACCATTGAGCTCCGTCGCCCGATTGGCGTGCTGTTGACCAGGCGTGGACAAGTTCAGGACGTGATTGTGGGAACGGAATTGACGTTGTCTTCCGCAACGCTGACGCTGTTCCGTACGGGCGCGCGATCGCTCCGTGGCCTGAGGTTTATTCGTACGCAACTGCATGATCAGCCCATCAATCAAGAGTTGCTGACAGACCTTGCCTTCTTGCGACTTGATCTGATCGGCCTGCTCTCCGTCACGGAGGATGCTCAACTAGGCAATCTGTATCTCGCTCATCTGCTGGCACCCAATTCGACCGAGCAATTGTTCAAAGTGCTCAAGGCTGTCCCGTTCCACAATCTCACACTGATGTTCGAGCAGTTCATCGAAGAGCTTGAAGCAGACCTTCAGCAGGCACGAGCTCACTATGCGATTGAGAGCGGTAAGGAATCGGCGATACTTGTCAGCGCCTCTGTCAAAAGCCGGTCCGAACAAGAAGAGCGTTTAGCCGAACTGGCGGAGTTGGCAACCTCTGCCGACGTCACGGTGGTCGACCGTGTCGTACAAAGAACGCCGGACGGACATCAGCGCTATCTCTTGGGCCGCGGCAAGATGAAGGATGTCCTGATTCAGACCCTCCATCGGGGCGCCGATATGGTGATCTTTGATCAAACATTGTCACCGGCTCAACTGCGAGCCATTTCAGAGCTGACTGATATCAAGGTGATCGACCGGACACAACTGATCCTGGATATCTTTGCCCGACGAGCCCACAGCCGCGAAGGCAAAGTGCAGGTGGAACTCGCGCAGTTGCGGTACCTGCTTCCACGATTATCCGGGAAGGGCACCCAACTGTCTCGCTTGGGTGGCGGGATCGGCACTCGAGGGCCGGGTGAAACCAAGCTGGAGACTGATCGTCGCCGTGTGCGGGACCGCATCACGCATCTAGAACGAGAACTGACACAGTTTGGACGTCAGCAAGACCAACGTCGGTCCAGGCGAGATCGGCACGGACTCCCCGTCGTTTCCCTCGTGGGCTATACGAACGCCGGTAAGTCTACGTTGCTCAACGTGCTAACAAACAGTCAGGTGTCGGCTCAAAACCGGTTGTTCGAGACTCTGGACACGACGAGTCGACGCCTACGGTTCCCGGAGGATCGCGAAGTCATCATCACCGATACGGTAGGATTTATCAGGGATCTTCCGCAAGAACTGGTCGGCGCCTTTCGCACAACGCTCGAAGAACTACGAGAGGCTGATCTCCTGCTGCATGTTGTCGATGGCAGCGCCGCAGACATCGACATTCAGATTACCGCCGTCGTCGCCATTCTTGAGGACTTGCATTTGAACGCGATACCGAGATTAGTGGTGCTGAATAAGTGTGACCAGGTGTCCCCAGCGCGCGCTGAGTTGCTCTGCCGACGGTATGGAGCCATTGGTATGTCGGCGCTTCAGCCCACGACACTTCGTCCTCTCTTCGCTCAGCTGGAAGCACACGTGAGATCTCTGCCAGTCGGTGAACGTCAGATTGCCGGCCTGCCGCTGCAGGACGATGCGCTGGTGCTTGCATCTCGTCGGTAACCTCTGCACAATCGGGCCGCCATGAAGAAAGTCAAACGCACGAGGACGCCGTCCGCTCTCGACCGTCCAGCGCAGATTGCCTCGAGTCTCCTTCATGCCACGCCGGTGGCTGTGGTGGAGTTAACCCATCGTTCGCCGTGGGAGCTGCTGGTTGCTACTATTCTCTCAGCGCAGTGCACAGACCAGCGAGTGAACCAGGTCACACCGGCTCTCTTTACGCGGTATCCCACACCTCACGTGATGGCGAACGCAACGTCGACGGAACTGGAGGCGTTGATCAGATCAACAGGTTTTTACAAGAGTAAGGCGAAAAACTTGATCGGTTGTGCGAAAGTCGTGACTGCGCAGTTCAAGGGGCAAGTTCCCGATACAATGGAAGAACTCACCGCGATGCCTGGTGTCGGGCGAAAAACAGCGAATGTACTCCTTGGGGCCGTATTTGGGAAGCCGGGTATTGTGGTCGATACACATGTGCGACGGGTGGCCAACCGACTCGCCCTGACCAATTCGAGTGATCCCGAGCGAATCGAACGCGATCTGCAAGCGGTGTATCCGGAAACCCAGTGGACGGATGTATCTCAGCGGTTGCTCCTTCATGGTCGGTATGTGTGCCTTGCGCGCAAGCCTCGCTGTCTTGTTTGCCCGATTTACGATGTCTGTGAGTGGGAAGGAAAACTACCGACATGATTAAGAGTATGACAGGATTCGGCCGGCGACAGGGACTATGGTCCGACGGGACTGTCAGCGTTGAAGTGAGATCGGTGAACCATCGTTTTCTTGAAACCTCCATTCGCCTGCCGAAGTCGATGAGTGGGCTAGAAGAAAGCTTCAAGAAGACGATCCAACAACATTGTGTACGTGGAAGGGTCGATCTCACAGTGTTGCTACAAGGGAGTCGGGGAAGTACTCGCGCAGTGCAACTTGACGTTGGACTAGCGAAGCAGTACCATCAGGCTCTTCGTACACTCCAGCGCACGCTGAAACTTAAAGGCTCCATTGACATCGGACTGATGGCGGGTTTTCGCGATATTGTCGCGCTTTCTGAGCAGGCGGCCGACGATCCTAAGCTCACAAAAATGGTGGAGAAACTGGGGCTGCTCGCGGTGTCGGACATGGTGAAAATGCGGGAGAAGGAGGGAGCCTTGCTTGCGCAGGATATCCTGGCTCGGCTCGACCACGTGCGTGAGTGCAGGAGTGCGGTATCGTCCCGTGCTCCTTTCATTGCGCAGGAAACCTTCGACCGTATGAAGCAGCGAGTGGAGAAGTTGTTGGCAGACGCTATCCCGGACCTCCCTCGGCTCAATCAAGAGTTGGCTCTGTATGCCGATCGGTGCGACATTACAGAAGAATTGGTCAGACTAGACACGCATATGATACAGTTTGAGCGTGCGCTCCAAGGGACCGAGTCGGTGGGAAAGACGCTGGATTTTCTTCTCCAGGAATTAGGCCGGGAGGTCAATACCATTGGATCGAAAGCCAACGACGCGGCGATCAGGGCCGACGTGGTGCGAATGAAAGCCGAGCTTGAGCGTATACGTGAACAGATACAAAATGTCGAATGAGTACCTCAATGACCACAAGTAATCTCCCTTCGGATGTGACGGGGGCTCGGCAAACTCCTGAACGTCGGGGAATTCTGTACATCATTTCAGCTCCTTCAGGCGCAGGGAAGACGACCTTGTGTAAACAGGTCGTGGCGTCGGTTTCCGGGCTGTGGCATTCGGTGTCGTTCACGACAAGAAAACCGCGTCCAGGAGAAGATTATTCTTGAGAAAGATGTAACATCGCCGGAAACGGAGCCGTCATCCACTTTATAACGAGGGAGCGAGACCGACTATGATCGACATGCTGAGTTTGTTGCCGCAATACACGCCCAATGAGTTCGATTCACGCCATCGCTTGGTGATCGTCGCGTCTCAGCGCGCGAAGCACTTGACTCAAGGCGCGAAGTCAACCTGGTCCTCTCGTTTCACAAAAGAAACAACCATGGCGCTCGATGAGGTGTTGAGAGGTCATGTCAGGTATATGACCGGCAAGGAAGCCCGCGATGCCATGAAGGAAGCCAAACGAGGGAAAGAGGGTGAAACCGAGCGCATCGCGATGATGACGGGAGAGGACGCCCGCGAAATCAAGAAGGAACTCAGTGTCTACGTCGATGATACGGTCCCGCCGACGGTGGTTTCGGCTGAGGAGTAGGCATTGGAGGAAGCACAGGTGCCGACCAATCCGTGGGGCAAGCGGCTTGTCCTTGGAGTAACGGGCAGCATCGCTGCGTATAAAGCGGTCGGGTTGCTTCGATCTCTTGCGCGTGACGGTGCCATCGTGTCAGTGGTCATGACTCAGGCTGCCACGAAATTTGTGACTCCTCTTACGTTTGAAGTCCTGTCAGGAAGACGAGTGGCGACGGACCTCTTTGAATCTCATGAAGAAATGGTCCATCTCGCTGTTCCAGAACAAGCTCAGGCAATTATTGTGGCGCCGGCGACGGCCAATTTTCTGGCAAAAGCGGCTCTTGGTCTGGCGGATGATCTGTTGAGCACGATGCTGTTGAACGCTCGGTGTCCCGTGATTGTCGCTCCGGCCATGGATGGGGACATGTGGACACACCCCACAGTTGTTCAACATGTGCAGGTGCTTCGAGCTCGTGGCGTCGTTGTGCTTGATCCTGAAGTCGGTCCGCTGGCATCAGGACAAGTCGCACAAGGGAGGTTTCCGGCAGAGTCACGAATTATGAATGCAGTGCATACCGCGTTAAATCCTCGGCAGGATTGGCACGGACAGCGGGTGTTGGTATCCGCGGGCCCGACTCAGGAACCCATTGATCCGGTTCGTTTTATTTCGAACCATTCCTCTGGGAAGATGGGGTATGCCATTGCAGAAGCCGCGCGAGATCGAGGTGCAGAGGTGATCTTGGTGACAGGGCCGTCCTCTCTAAGCCCTCTTCCAGGAGTGACTACTGTTTCGGTCAAGACAGCGAGCGAGATGACCGATGCGTTGAGTCGTCATTTCCCTGCTGCTACGGTTCTGATCATGGCTGCAGCGGTTGCAGACTTTCGTCCAAAAAATCAGGCCGCACAGAAGCTCAAGAAGCAGGGGAAATCTGAGCTCGTGCTTGAGTTGGAAGCGATCCCGGACATTCTCGCGATGTTGTCCGCGCGTCGGACATCGCAAATTGTGGTTGGGTTCGCGGCGGAAACTGAACACGTAGTGTCGCATGCGAAAGACAAGTTGAGAGGGAAAGGGCTGGATCTCATCATTGCGAATGATGTCACGCAAGCGGGAAGTGGGTTTGGCAGTGACGACAATGCAGTCGTCATTCTCTCGACTGCGGGTGAACAAAGAGTCCTGGGTCTGATGCCCAAGCGGCGTCTGGCCGACGAAATTTTGACTGTCGTGCATGAGCTCTGTCTAAACTCGCCTAGTCGCGAGTCCTTGGTGGAATGACTTGATCGATGGCATCAGGTTCAAAAAAAGCGGGTAATGCCATAGAAATTGATCGGTTGGCTTTAGCCCTTGCTAAGAATCCGGGGTCCAAGGTGTTTATTCCCCTGGCAGAAGAATACGGCAAAGCCGGCATGTGGGAAGAGGCGGTTGCTGTTCTTGAAGATGGGCTGAAGATCTATCCAGGGTTCATCACGGCCATGGTTGCGTTAGGTCGTGCCTATGAGCAGATGAACCAACCGGTTAAGGCGAAGGCCATTCTCGAAGAATCCATCAAGGTAAGCCCTGATAATCTTCGTGCACATCGAACATTGGCCAAGCTCTACGCGGCTCAGGGGGCTAAAGAAGCGGCTATCCGGTCGTGCAACGTCATATTATTGATAAATCCGCATGACCAAGAAGCCTTGTCGCTCTGTGCCGGGCTCAGCATACCGGTGACTCAGGGAATGGCACAATCGCACGGGCCATTGGATGAAAAGTCGGTGAAAACTGCAAGTCCTGACTCTGACCATCTTCGCGGCGAGGGTATGACATCCGCCTTCGATAGTGCGGCGCCGGCAACGAAAGATGGAGCCAACGGATTGTCCAGTAGTGCTCCTCGTTCTGAAGAAATGCCTATTCCTACAACCGGATCCACAGCCCAGGCCGCTCAGAAAGCCACAAGCCCAGTGATTGCACGGCTTGAGCAGTGGCTCAACTTGATTCAGGTCCGCCGGCGAGATCCCCACGCCTCTTCTTAACTCTCTTCTTGAACTTTCCCATGACTTCACTGGTTTGACCCTCTGAGAGGGGACTGCTAGAATGCCGCCCTTGATGTGGTAGGGTCAGGCCGGGTAGATAGGGGAGGTATTGCACACGCCATGCTGCGCATCCTGGTTCTTCACGGTCCCAATCTGAACCTGTTGGGTAATCGAGAGGAGTCCATGTATGGAACGACGACTCTTGATGAGATCAATACGTCATTGGAAAAGCTGGGTAGTGAGCTTAGAGTTGAACTGGTTATTCGTCAGTCGAATTTTGAAGGGGAATTAGTAAACTGGATTCAAGAAGCACGACGCGGGTATCACGGTATTATCATCAATCCCGCGGCCTACACGCACACCAGCATCGCAATACGGGATGCCCTGGCTGCCGTTGCGTTGCCGACCATCGAGGTCCATTTGTCTAACGTCTATCGGCGTGAAGAATTCAGGCAGCATTCATATGTGTCGGGGGTTGCATTGGCACAGATCGCCGGGTTTGGTGTCACCGGGTATCTCTTAGCCTTGCGAGGATTGTGCGAGCACATATCTGCTAGCGGATCTACTGGGTCCTCTGGTGGTCGTACCTCAGTAGCCGGAGCGAAGACAGAGCCGCATTGAAGATATCACCAGGCCGGTTGTGTTCTTCATCAGAAGGGAGTTGCGAGTGATTTCTACGGTTGATTTTCGTAGCGGGGTACGCTTGATGGTCGAAGGCGAGCCCTTTCATATCGTCGACTTTCAACACGTCAAGCCTGGCAAAGGCGGTGCCTTCGTACGGACGAAGTTGAAAAGCTATCTCTCTGGAAATGTGTTGGACCGAACGTTTCGCTCAGGAGAACGGTTTGAAGAACCTGATTTGGAAGAGCGTGACATGCAGTTTCTCTATGCGACAGGAGCTTCCTATACGCTGATGGACACGGAGACGTATGAGCAATTGACGTTTGAGAAGAGTCAGTTGGGAGAGAACGCCGATTTACTGAAAGAAAATATGGTCGTGAAGATCCTCGTCTACGAGCATCGCCCGATCGCCGTTGAGTTGCCAAACTTCATTGAGCTCAAGGTCGTGGATGCGGATCCTGGTGTGCGGGGGGACACGGCATCTGGAGGAACCAAGCCGGCGGTCGTGGAAACGGGGGCGACGATCAAAGTTCCGCTTTACTTGGAGGTCGGCACCGTCATCCGGATCGATACTCGAACCAGATCCTATGTGGAGCGTGTTCGGTGAGCCCTCGTCGACCTACTCATTCAAAGACCAAGGCTCGTCGGATTGTGTTGCCGCAGCCTGGGGAGGAGATCGGTCATGCGCTCTCACTCACAGGGGGGTCGACTAAGCAAATCCAAGAACTGATCGACCTGCTTCGGCGTAATAATTTGACCGAGCTTGAGTTTGAACGACAAGGCATTCGCATCCGCCTCCGCCAGGATCTCGCAACCAGAGCGCTCGCGACATCGGTGCAGGAGTTCGTTCCTACTCCGCCTCAACAACCGATGCATTCCACTTCAGCCACGACATC
This sequence comes from Nitrospirota bacterium, assembly GCA_016222925.1. Lineage (GTDB taxonomy): Bacteria > Nitrospirota > Nitrospiria > Nitrospirales > Nitrospiraceae > Nitrospira_D. Next base: position 32,054 of record JACRQB010000087.1, read on the forward strand.
CGTATCAGACGCAAGCACGGGTTTCCTGACCGTCACGTCCCCCATCGTCGGCACGTTCTACCGATCGCCCTCACCCGATGCTGATCCATACGTTGAAGAGGGGGATTCTGTGAAGAAGGGACAAGTGTTGTGCGTCGTCGAAGCGATGAAGCTCATGAATGAAATTGAGTCGGAAGTGGACGGTCGCCTTGTGAAGATCTTGGTGGAAAATACAAAGTCAGTGGAATATGGGCAAGCACTGTTTCTGATCGATCCCAAATCCGCTTCATAGGTCATTCTAAAGGCGGTTCTCGCCATCGTATCGGAGCCGAGACGTGTTTAAGAAAGTTCTGGTCGCCAATCGCGGAGAAATCGCGCTGCGAGTGATTCGCGCCTGTAAGGAGCTTGGCATCAAGACCGTGGCGATTCATTCTGAAGCGGATGCGCTTGCCCTGCATGTTCGAGCAGCCGAGGAAAAGGTATGTGTGGGGCCGGCTGAATCAGCATTGAGCTACCGAAATATTCCCAATGTCTTGAGTGCCGCAGAGATTACGGGTGCCGATGCGATTCATCCCGGGTATGGATTTCTGTCGGAGAACGCCCATTTTGCTGAAGTCTGCGAGTCAATCGGCATCAAGTTTATCGGGCCGAGCTCGGAAAATATTGCCATGATGGGGGATAAGGCGAAGGCGCGTGAAATCGTGGCGAGGCGAGGCCTTCCGGTCACACCCGGTAGCCCAGGCGAATTGCGCAGCGAGGAGGATGCCTTGCAGGCGGCGCAGAAGATCGGCTTTCCCGTCATTATTAAAGCAACGGCCGGAGGGGGAGGCCGAGGCATGCGTGTCGTCAACAAGGCCGAAGACCTTAGCCGAGCCTTTCAGGCCGCGCAGGCTGAAGCGAAATCGACCTTCGGTAACGACGGGGTCTACCTCGAACGGTATTTCCTAGAGCCGCGTCATATTGAAGTGCAGATCTTGGCCGATCAACATGGTCGGGTGGTGCATCTTGGGGAGCGGGACTGCTCGATTCAACGACGGCATCAAAAACTGGTGGAAGAAACACCATCCCCGGTAGTCGATCACAAACTGCGTCGGGAAATCGGTCGGGTGGCCGTGGAGGCGGTCAAGGCTGCCCATTACCGAAACGTGGGCACCGTCGAATTTCTGCTCGATAAAGACCGAAATTTTTATTTCATGGAAGTGAATACTCGCATCCAGGTCGAGCACCCCATTACTGAAATGGTCACTGGCATCGATTTGATTAAGGAACAGATTCGTCTGGCCGCAGGTCATCCTCTCTCCATTCGGCAACAGGATGTCGTGCTGACTGGGCATAGCATGGAGTGTCGAATTAATGCCGAAGATCCAGAGAAGTTTACGCCATCTCCCGGGGTGATTACCAAGTACAGTCCGCCTGGAGGGTTCGGAGTGCGAGTCGATTCTGCCATGGAGTCAGGCTCGGTGGTCGTCCCGTACTACGACTCGATGATTGCCAAGCTGATTACTCATGGCCGCGATCGACAGGAATCAATGGCTCGTATGAAACGTGCGCTCGGCGAGTTTGTCATCGAGGGGATTAAGACTACTCTCCCCCTTCACCGTCGGATCCTCGATGATCCAGACTTTCAGAAGGGCCATGTGTCGACGACGTTCCTGGACCGGTTCTTGGCCGGATAATCCTACGAATCTTTCCCCTCCCCCATTACTGCCTTGACAGCGCTTGGCCATCAAGAGATCTCATTCCTTGGTGGGCTATTGGGCTTGTGTTAAGCTAAATACCTGGGTTTGAAGGGGAGAGCCACCGCTCGCGTGGAGTGAGAGGTGCATCGCTTCTTGTCTTCCTGTTAGGATAGAGATACTTCCGGGACTACCTGTAGGATATATGCGAGGTATCGCCTTTATTGTCAGTGTTGTAGCCATTGGACTTGCCATCGGTGGCTATGTGTTTTTTAACGGGGAGCGGAAGGCCCCTGTTCGATACCGAACAGCGGCGATTGAGTTAGGTCAGGTTATTTCTTCCGTCAGCGCCACGGGGACGATCAATCCAGTTGTGTCGGTTCAGGTAGGCACGCAAGTGTCTGGGATGATCAAGAGCCTCCATGCGGATTTCAACTCGCGGGTGAAGGCCGGGGATACGGTTGCGGTCATTGATCCAGAACCATTCAAGGCCCGCCGAGAGCAGGCTGCCAGCAATCTGGAGATGGCACGGTCAAACGTTGCACGATCCAAAGCTGACTTGGCGCAGCGAAAACGAGAACTGGACCGTGTAGAATCCTTGTTGCCTCAGCAGTTTGTCTCACAAAACGACGTCGATGTTGCCCTCACAAATTTCCAGAGCTCGGAAGCACAGGTAAAAGTCGCTGAGGCGCAGGTCAAGCAAGCGGAAGCCGCGTTGAATTCCGCTGAGCTGGAATTGAAATATACCGTCATTCGGTCGCCCGTTGACGGCATCGTTGTGGCCCGTAACGTAGAGGTCGGCCAGACGGTTGCGTCCAGCTTTGCCACGCCTAATTTGTTTCTGATCGCCCTCGATTTGACCAAAATGCAGGTCGATACCAATGTGAGCGAGTCAGACATTGGAGGAATGGCTGAAGGGAAGGAAGCTGTTTTCACCGTAGACGCCTACCCTGGTGTGACCTTTACGGGGACCATCAGGCAGGTACGGCTCGCACCCATCAACGTTCAGAACGTCGTCACCTACAATGTGGTGGTCGGTGTGGATAACAAGGACCTACGGCTCAAACCCGGCATGACGGCCAATGTGTCGATTATCGTGGCACGGAAAGACCAGACCCTCAAGGTTCCTAATGCAGCTCTCAGATTTGCACCGCCGAAGGGGGAGGGGAGTCGTCGGGAGGCCGATGGGCACGTAGCGAACAGGCATGGAGGAGGTCCGATCAAACTAGATGCTGATACGCTGCCGTCGAAAGCTATTTGGAGGCTGAGCGAGAGCGGTGACCTTGCTTCTCTGATGGTCCACACTGGTATTTCGGATGGCCTCGCCACTGAATTACTCTCCGGCAGTCTCAGGGAAGGGGATCTCGTGGTTGTTGGTATCGAACAGCCGTTCGGCGAGAGAAAAGGGAGTGATTTGCCGCCGGGGTTTGGGAATCAGCAACGCCCTCGCTCTCGATGAGGCTGTGGATATCCCTCGATCGGGGTGTGTGAACGTCACTCGTCGACGGATACGGCATATTGCACCCCCATCATTCTATTTTCACGATTCGCGCTGGCGGCGCGTAGGATGAGCTAGGTCTGTGAATCCATTGATCGTCGGCGAAGATATTTGGAAGGTCTATCGAGTAGGTGATGTCGAGGTGCAGGCTCTGCGTGGAGTAAGTGTCACTATCGAGCAGGGCGAGTTCGTCGCGATCATGGGATCGAGCGGATCCGGGAAGTCCACGTTGATGAATATTCTCGGTTGTCTGGATCAACCGACCAAGGGACATTATCGGTTGAACGGCGTCGAGGTCGGACAATTGCGGCCCGACCAGTTGGCAGAGATTCGGAATCAGCAAATCGGCTTTGTGTTCCAGAGCTTCAACCTCATTCCCCGGACCAGCGCCCTGGAAAACGCTCAGTTACCTCTGTTCTACAGAGGACTTTCTCTGAAAGAACAGCGTACGCTTGCCTCCGCTGCGCTCCAACGCGTCGGATTGAAGGGGCGGGAGCATCATTCCCCCACGCAACTTTCAGGTGGCCAACAACAACGGGTGGCGATCGCTCGGGCGCTGGTGACCGCGCCCTCTTTGTTGTTGGCAGACGAGCCAACCGGAAACCTTGATACGGAGTCCAGTCAGGACATCATGGGGATTCTTGAAGGATTGAATCGGGATGGTATGACGGTGATCCTGGTCACGCACGAAGTCGATATTGCCGCCTATGCGTCGCGTGAAATCGTCGTCAAGGATGGTCAGATCCTCAGCGATCGAGCAACCAAGGGGCGGTCGCAGGTTGTGGGTGCGTAAATGCTAGCCTTCGTGTGGCTAACCGTCATCACGGCCTTGAGAGTGCTCGGGCGAAACAGGTTGCGCGCGGGTTTGACCATGCTTGGGATTATTATCGGAGTCGGGGCGGTCATTGCGATGGTCAGCATCGGAGAAGGGGCGAAACAGGCGGTGCAGAAGCAGATAGCCACGATGGGGACGAACGTCATTATGATTTGGCCCAGTTACATGACCATTGGCGGCGTGCGGGGCGCACAAGGCGGTGCCGTCACACTGACGGTTACCGATGCACTAGAGCTGAAGAAGAGGATTCCAATTCTGTCTGAAACGGGGTGGCTCATACGAAGCACCATGCAAATCGTGAATGGGAACCGCAATTGGAATGGTCCGGTTCACGGAGTATCACCCAGCTATGTCTCGATCCGAGACTGGTCCTTCAGCAGCGGAGGATCCTTTACCCAAACAGATATGGAGAGTGCGGCCCGGGTCGCGCTCCTTGGACAAACCGTGGTCGAAAACATTTTTGAACCGGGTGAAGAACCAGTTGGCGCGATCATTCGGATTAAAAATGTCCCGTTCCGGGTCATCGGTGTCTTATCCCCTAAAGGCCAGTCTGTGCAGGGATCCGATCAGGACGATGTGGTCTTTATCCCCTTCACGACTGCCGAGCGAAAAGTCTTTGGAACATTGTTCCTTGGATCGGTCGGAGGAGTGTTTGTCTCGACGGAACGAACCGAGGATCTGGCGGATGCCGCAGAACAGATCCGTCAGGTGATGAGAACTCGACATCGCTTGCAGGGTGAGCAGCCGGATGATTTCACCATTCGTACGCAGGTCGAAATCGGAAAGGTGCAGGAAGGGACGAGCGAAACCTTGACGGTCATGTTGATGATTATCGCGTCGGTCTCGTTACTGGTCGGCGGCATTGGGATTATGAACATTCTACTTGTCTCCGTCACTGAGCGGACAAGAGAAATTGGAATTCGGATGGCGGTCGGAGCCAAACGTTTCCACATTCTCATACAGTTTTTGATCGAGGCTCTGACGCTCAGTGTGGTCGGTGGCTGTATCGGCATCCTGTTCGGAGTGCTTGCGGCGCGATTGACGACAGTGATTGCCGGTTGGCCGACCATTATTTCAAGTGATACCGTCGCCGTTGCGTTTGTGTTTTCGGTTGTGGTGGGTCTATTCTTTGGTTTATATCCTGCCAATAAGGCCGCTCGGCTCAATCCCATCGACGCGTTGCGCTACGAATAGGGGAATCACTCACCGTGTCCCTTCCTACGCATTCATGTCTATTATTGTTTCAATGGCCCGGACCTGGCGATCGCCGGCCTGGTGCGCGAGATCGATGACAAACGGCGTTGGGTATTCAGTGCCCCCTGGCTGGTGGGTGATGGTGATGATCGGTTGATGTAGTTTGTCTTGATGGAGTTTCGTGACCACTGCCAACTCTTGCGTATTCAGCCGCACATGACTATGGATGGGGTAGATACCGATTCGTGCGATGAATGACGACACGATTCGTTGATCAAGCGTGCCTTGCCGAGCCTCCTGATACAGGCGTTGAAATGTGTGGTGAGGAGTCAGTGGGGCAGCTCCGCCGAATCCAGTGATTAATTCATCGTATCGATCCACGACCATCAGAATGCGTGTGGGGTCGGAGGTAAATTGTCCTCGTGACTCTTTCGGATAGCCGCTGTCATCAAGATAGGCATGATGATTCGCGATGAGATGAAGCGTGGCGGCTTCAATTCCCCGTTTCCCCTCCAACATCAGAACGGCACGGCGGGAATGGGTCTCGAATTCCTGTCGGTTGGCCTTGGAAAGGTCCGACGAGTCATGAGTATGGCGGACAATGGCAGGTCGGATCTGTAAGAGCCCGATGTCATGTAAGAGAGCGGCGGTCGCAAGCTCGTGCAACTCCAGGGGATTGAATTGGAAGGCCTGTCCGACCACCAGTGACAGCGTACAGGCGGCCAGTGCATGCTGGCTAAGCGTGGAGTCGTTGGCTCGGTTTTGACTCAAGGCCATGAAAATCGCAGAGTCGGTGAGCGTTCTCATGGCGATCGTGATTTCTTGGACCGCTTCGGCTGCCTGCTCAGGGTTGACCGTCCCTGTCTTCGTAATGGTTGTAAAAACGGATTGTACCGCTTGGTCCATCTGTTGCTTGGCCAGCTTCGCCTGGGCATATTCTTCGTTCAGCTGGGCCAAAGGCTTGGATTGCTTCAGGCTCGAAGTCGGTGCTGCCGTGGGTGCAGCCTGCATGATATCCGTTATGTGATGGGGCGGAGACGTGATTCCACGGTTGAGGTCGATGTCGACCATCTTCACTCCTGCACGCACTAATTTGTCAATCTGGGAAGAATGTTCAATCAGGAATGAATGGCGGAGTAAGGGGGAGCGGAACCACGACAGGTCCAGACGGGCGACGTGCATTCCGATCTGAAGTTCACTGACAGGAATGCGTGTTGTCGCCATCAGAAGGTCCGTCCATTAGTAAGCAGGGCTGTAGACATAGCTCTCTCAGGTATCGGCGTGAACCAGAAAGAACTGTAGCCGAGCGAGTGCTGGAGTGAGTGGTCAGTCTGAGTGACAAGGAGGGGAAATGAACGAGAGCGAGACTTCGATGCGAGGGTCGGCTTTATCAACATGCTTATACAGATGAGTTTCGATGATGCGATTATCGTTTAAGCCAAGCCCTTCGCAGACCGCATCTTGGGCGATCTTCAGACCGCCATCAAGGTCGCGCCGTAAGGCGGATGCGAAAAAGAATCGGATCGAGAGCGCGAGCGGCCCCGATCGAAGTCGATTGTGTAAAGAGGATCTAGCGGGGGACTGGGCCAATGCCAGCCATACGTACTGGCCGACGTAGGTCTTGTACGTCCGTCCGGTGGAGGATAGCAACCGACGTCCATTTACCGTTGCATATTGATGATTGATGCTTGGAGGGACGGGCAATGTGACTTTGATCGTGTCCGATGTCACGACTGGGAGATGCGATGGTGTCCGAAGTGCAGTCTCTGGGTTCGATGGACCAGGTTTCGGTGACAGAGCCGTACTGTTGATCCGCAGCAACTTTTTGGGGATAGACGAGCGGGTGGGATTGCCACGGCGGGATATTGGAGGAAGGCGACACCTTGATGAACGGAAGTTGTATCGAGGTCGATCGAATGGCATGGAGCCGAGCTAGAGGAGATTCACGATCTTTGCCATATTCTGTTCAAAGCGATCTTCAGTACGCGCAAGATACCGACGCCATTCGCTTGGGTTCCAAATTTCCATGCGGTGATACAGGCCGACGAGTATGATTTCTTGATCCTCATCGACAGGAACCAGTTTTCTCAAGCGACCAGGAATTAGAATCCGCCCGGTCTTATCGATATCCGATGAGCCTGCCTCGGACACGACAAAGTGCATAAACAGACGACTCTGGTCTTCATCCAGAGAAGCCCGGGTCCGTTCAAGGACCTTCTCCCACTCTTTCGTGGAATAGATCAGCAAGGACTGTTCCGGACCCTTCAGGAACATGACGGTCTGACCGTCAGCTTCGATCTGTTCACGGATCGGTGAGGGGACGATGAAACGTCCTTTCTCATCAACCTTGCAAAGGTATTCACCGGCAAACATTGTGATGTCCTGTATTTAGGAATTCACGGCAGTTCTGGTTCGGTCGCGGATCCATTGTTCTAGATCCGAACGGACAAATCGCCATTCCTTTCCCAGCTTGAAGGCGGGAATCTGTCGACTCTGAAGATAGCGATAGAGGGTACGTTGAGTAATCTTGAGATATTGGCATGTTTCCATCGTGGTCATCAGTTCGCTCTTCGGGGCCCTGCTCATCACTCCACCTGTGGCCAGATCGAAAAATCCGCATTGTGCCTCCAGCACTCTTGTTATTCTAGAGGCGACCATGAGAATGTCAAGCGAAATATATGACAGTGCATGTCAAAGGCCGTCACCGCCTTCTGGCATTCCCGCACCGTCATTGGATTGGTCCATCATCGCTTCGATATCGTCGACGTCCTCGCCCATTTCCTGTCCCATTTTCTTCATCAAACGGGCGACGCTCCGAGGATCATTTTCATCAATCCCTCCGAGGTTCGCTGGATCTGACAGTGATTCGAGTCGAGCTTCCTCGGACTTGGGAGCGGCAAATCGAGATAGGAGACGCTCCATCCGCAAGCCGCCGCAATGCCGACAGGTGGCCACGCTGGGATTGTGTGGACTTAATACCAAGACTGAGGATTTCCCGTGACAATCCTGACAAGCGTACTCATAAATCGGCATTGATCAACCTCCCAGCAGCTCCAGCGACGGTGGGCGCTGAGCCATGATGCGGTCGGGAATCATAGTGGGATCCATTGTGCGCCCTAACGTTATCACAAACACGTCGCCAGACCCGGCCTTGCGGAGGGTCTTGGCGCACTCATTCACCGTCGTACCAGTCGTGAAGACGTCGTCGATCAGAAGAATGCGTTTCTTCACAATGGCATCGGGGTGTCGGAGGGCAAATGCTCGGCGAAGGTTTTTTAGACGGTTCTTGCGAGATAGTGTGGTCTGGGCTGGAGTAGGAATGGCTCGGATCAAATTCGTGTACGCGACGGGAATATCGAGGGTCCGTCCGATGTCATCGGCAAGAAGGAGGGACTGATTAAATTCTCGTTGACGGAGTCTCTCAATGTGCAGAGGGACTGGCATGATCACATCAATGGAATCGAGTGGAGGGAGTCGGGCAATCATGAGGGCGGCCAGTGGAGCCGCCAGGGAAACTTTGCCCTGATACTTGAAAAGGCGGATCGCATGCTGGAGTGGAGGCGTATACGGGTACAGAGTCCAGGCCTTCGTATACGAAGGCGGACGTTCGGCACAGGGTTGGCAAACATGGGTTGGGCTGTAGGTTGTGGCAATGGAAGAAGGGAAGGGGTGGTCACAACGGGTGCATCGAGCGTCAGGCATGAGGGAAATCGTACTCCAGCAGTCCGAGCAAAAAAGGGGGATCGGATCATCTGCTAGCAGCGAGTTACAGCTCGAACAATGAACAGGAAGAAAGAACCTGAGCGTGCGGCGCAGGAGACCTAAGGCCGATTCTGTGACAGGATTGGCCATGGACAGCCTTTCATCTGTGTGTGTCCCACCTCTCTTTATGGCGACGAGCCTACCGGTGTCAAGGTTGTCGGCTTCCGATTTATTGTGCTATACGAATGAGAATGGCCGTACACCGGTCGACCAGTCATTGGAGAGCGCAGGCCGCTGATGGTGACATTGAGACAACTCTCCAAAACCCATTCGCGTGGAGAAGCCATGGTCACAGCTTTGCGCGATGTCAATTTAGAGATTCAACCTGGAGAATTCTGTGCGTTCGTGGGCCCCAGTGGCTGCGGGAAAAGTACTTTGCTGAACCTCGTGGCGGGTTTGGACCTGCCGACTTCTGGAGAGATCGTGCTCGATGGGCGATCCACCCACAACCTGACCAGCTACGAATGGACGAAGATCAGGCGTGAAACGATCGGGATTGTTTTTCAAGCCTTCCACTTGGTGCATGGTTTGACGGCTGAAGAGAACATTGCACTGCCTCTGATGTTGCGCGGGGAGAACGGGCGGGAGATAACAAAACGGGTCGGGGATATGTTGGAGAGCGTGGGCATGAGTCACCGGCGCCGACATCGACCAGCCGAATTGTCCGGTGGAGAGCAACAACGAATTGCGATCGCGCGGGCGTTGGCACATGGGCCTCGTCTTCTCTTGGCCGACGAGCCGACGGGTAATATCGACTCTCAGCAAGGAGCAGGGATTATGGCGCTTATTCGTAAGCTTGCGATGGTTGAAGGGCAAACGGTCCTGCTGGTGACTCACAGCCTACAGGCCGCGCAAGCCGCCGACTATGTGTGGACTATGCGCGATGGACAGCTGATTGCGCGCACCGAACGTATGACCGAACTGGCAACTTCGTGATTGATCTTTCCACAACGATCGCCGGCGTCACCTTTCCCAGTTGTTTCATGAATGCGTCGGGAGCGCTCTGCGTCACACGGGATGAACTCGAGGCTCTAGGAAAATCCGGTGCGGGGGCGATCGTCACGAAGTCGATGACCATTGAATCGCGCCAAGGCAACCCCACGCCACGGTATCATGGATTTCCCGGAGGATCGATCAACTCGATGGGTCTTCCCAACCTCGGCTATCGAGCCTATGCCGAGTTGATCCCTCACCTCAAGCGGTTTGGAAAGCCCGTGATCGCCAGCGTGGCCGGACTCGGGGAGGAAGATTTTCCGACCATCGCAGAAGCGATCAACGCCGCCAAGCCGGACCTCATTGAGGTCAATCTCTCTTGCCCGAATATTCCAGGGAAGCCTCAAATAGGGTACGATCCGGAAACGTCTGAGCGCGTGCTCAAAAAGGTTCGGCGTCTCATCACGGTTCCGATGGGCGTGAAGTTGCCACCGTATTTCGACCCGGCCCACCATGAGGCCATGGGGAAGGTCCTTGGGCGTTGCGGAGTCGACTTTCTCAATATGATCAATTCGGTGGGCAACGGCCTGGTTGTGGATCCGGAACGCGAAGCCGTCGTCATTAAACCGAAAGGCGGGTTTGGCGGGTTGGGCGGGCGACTGATCAAGCCCGTGGCCTTGGCGAACGTTCGCGCCTTCTATAAGTTGTTTGATGGGAAGATGCCGATCATCGGAACCGGAGGAATCGTTGAGGGGATGGATGTGTTCGAACATTTCCTGTGCGGTGCGTCGGCGGTTCAAATCGGGACGGTGTTGGTGGAGGAAGGGTTGGATGTGTTCGGACGACTGGAAGCGGAGTTGACCGCAGTCTTGAGAAGAAAAGGATACCAGTCGATTGTGGAATGTCAGGGACGGCTCAAGGAATTATGAGCCTATTTCATGCCGAAGTTGCGAGGGAGTAAGTTTTGTTGCAGCGCCTGACGCAGGAGCTGGGCGACGTTCCGAACATTGAGTCGGCGCATCAAGTTGAAACGATGGACTTCGACCGTCCGGACGCTGATGTCCAGTGTCGCGCCGATCTCACGATTGGTATGGCCCAGCGCGACCAATCGAAGAATCTCGCGTTGACGGGGCGTAATATGCAGAGAAGGTTTGGAACGGCGTCCCACCCGATGGAGCGGGAGTGCGGTGGTGTGTTTGCTTCTGGGCATCTGTCCTCCTCTGGAAAAGTCTGAGGTCAGTCTAGCAAACGACCGGATACGTGTAAACGAAATGACTGATTTGTGCCGAGCGCGCGGATGTGTATATTGGAACCGATGAGACGTTTCCCAGCGGAAAGCTTATCTCACGCTCAATGCCTGCCTTTGTAAGGACCTTACTCCTTCTTCTTACCGCTCATGTCCGGCAATGGCCGTTACGCACGCTGCTGACGATCGTCGGAGTGGCGCTCGGTGTGTCGGCCTCCGTCGCCGTGCGGACTGCCAACGTCGACGTACTGCGGTCCTTTGAACAGGCGGTCTTGACGGTGGCTGGTCCCACGACCTTGGAGGTGTCAGGAGGGGAGACCGGGCTTGATGAACAGATCATTATACAGGTCAGAACCATCGCCGGCGTGACGTCTGCATCGCCGGTGATTCTACAAACGGCTGTTCGCATGAGGGGAGAGCGCGTCGACCAAGCGGTGCAAGTGGTGGGGCTGGATCTTCTGGCCGAATTCAATACACGCGGGTTCCGCATGAGCCAGCCGTCAACGGAAAGTCAGTTGATGGGGATGATTGAGCCACAGGCGGTGTTCTTGGGAGCCCAATTGGCCACGGAGTGGAACCTGTCGGTCGATGACCAGCTCGATCTTCTCCTTGGATCTAGGCGTCTCACTTGTCGGGTTGCAGGGATTCTTCAAAATGGGTTGGACCGACCTTCGTCATGGGAACGCATGGCCGTGATGGATATCGCTGCGGCACAAATTACGTTCGGGATGGTTGGGAAGTTGGATCGAATCGATATCGTGACCGACAAACACAAGACCGTCGACGAGGTCGCACAGAACCTACGGACTGTTCTACCGCCCTATTTGACGGTGGAACGGCCGGCCAACAGGACGAGGCAAGTTGAGCAAATGGTGCGCGCCTTCCGTCTCAATCTGACGGTGTTGAGCTGGGTTGGCCTGTTAGTCGGAATGTTTCTGATCTACAACACGATGGCATTCGCCGTTGCCCAGAGGAGACGAGAAATCGGAATCTATCGAGCCATCGGGATGACTCAGTCTCGGGTGGCAGTATTGTTTTTGATGGAAGCCGGGTTCTTTGGATTATTGGGAGGAATTGCCGGAAGTATAACCGGAATGGTGCTCGCGCAAGAGCTGGTGGCCCTGCTCAGTCGGACGATTTCGGATCTCTATGCTCCGGTCGGAGCCGGCGAAGGAGGGCTATTCCAGAGCGGCCAATTCTGGAGCATGATGCTCGAAGGCATTGTGATCGGGTGCGTCATGTCCATGATCGGGGCCGTCGGTCCAAGCCTGGATGCCAGCCGCACCGCGACCGTACGAGCGCTGGCTCCTGGTGACTATGAAGCGAGCCAGCAGCTACGAGTGGGGATGCTCGCCATCATGGGACTGAGTTTGCTCGCCGTTGCGGGGCTCTTGAGTCTGCCAGGCCCCATCAATGGGGTTCCTGTCATGGGGTACGCGGCAACGCTCTGTCTGTTGGCCGGTCTGGCCTGTCTGGCCCCGATCTGTGTCACTGGATGGCGGCGTCCGCGACACTATGTGGGACGTGCAGGGGGAGCAGGGGGAGTCATGAGGGGGATTGCCGTGGAGCATGCCTCGCGCAGTCCAGGCCGAAACGGAGTGACTGTCTCTGCCTTGATGGTGGGATTAGCAATTATGATCGGCGTGCTGGTCATGGTGCGAAGTTTTCGGCATACGGTCGAACTATGGGTCACCGATACGGTCTTGGCCGATCTGGTCGTGGCGCCCTCACTGTGGCTGCGGGGTACGGAGATCGGAGGTGCCGGACGGAGTCTTCCGCCAACATGGTTGACCGTCTTGTCTTCCATCCCTGAAGTAGCAGCAGTGGATAGTTATCGCGATGTCCGGGTGGAGGTGAACGGCCAACGGGTGGCTATCGTCTCACGAGATCTGCGGTTGCATGCCCAATGGAGCCGGTATCTTGTCCGCCAGGGCGATTCTTCAGAACAGCTCATACGGGCAGCCGATACCCGTGGTCTC
>JACRQB010000119.1 GCA_016222925.1 Nitrospirota bacterium
CCCCGATACGTCGAGCCAAAATATTGAAATCGTCATACTTGTCCAGCTCAAGGTTGCCAAAATCGCCGAACACGGGTAGGTCTTGCCCTGCAGGCAGGGTCGAACTACTCGGTGCTTCTTGATAGGTAAAAGTGTGTTTGTCGGCAAAGGATTGGACGGAATCCACCAAACGCCCCTTGAAGCCTAGGACTTGCTGTGAGAGTTGCTCCAAAACCCGCAGTCGTTGTTCCAATCGGCCACGTCCGATCACGAGTTCTCCTACGAGGTTCATGAGTCGCTCGAGCCGCACATAACTGACACGGATGACTTCACGTTCCTCTCCTGATTTCTCGTTGGGAATGCTCCCATCTTGCTGATGGGACTCGTCGCTTCCGGACTGCCCTGTCGTCACTGAATCAGTGGCGCCATCAGCTTGACGTGCCGGTAGTGTCTCATTTGCGGCATCCTGATCCAATCGTCTCAGTTCGGTTCGCGCCGTGTCGAAGCGGTGCCTCGTGTCATCCACCTTGGTGACATCTCTGCGCATGAGTACTCGCACGACATCAATGGCGCGAAGTATGAGATCAGTATGACCCGGTAACACTCGGAGGCTACCGCCTCGCACCGCTCCCATGAAGTCTTCGACATGATGGACAAGGTCGCCGATTGACTGAAATCCAACGGTATAGGCGGATCCCTTCAAGGTATGTGCGCTTCTAAATAGCTGATTAATCAGTTCCTGGTTGTGCGGGTCTCTATCTAATCGTAGAAGATTGGCTTCCAACAGCTCCAGATATTCTTGCGCCTCAGGGATAAAGTAAGAGAGCACTTCGGGATCCAAATCTGGAATGACGTATCGATCGGATAAATGTGCGATTGGGGCCTCTAGGTTAACATCGGGCTCAGGCTGGACGGAATGCGAGCTAGGCATCTGGGTGTCGTAGGAGTGAGTAGCCGGTGGAGGCAGGGTAGCCGTACCTTCGAACACCTGGGTGAGGCGATTGAGAAGAAGTGGTATCTCCTGTTCGAGTTGCGACAGGCTGGCTGGCTCATGTCGGAGGATGAGCCGGATCAATTCAGTTGCCTCCGTCAGAATGTCAAGAAGGTCATTGCTGAGAGAAAGGCGCTTTTCATGAACCTCGATCAGGCAATCTTCCATCGGACGAGCGACATCTCCAATGACTTGATAACCTACAGTGTAAGCCGACCCCTTCAGGGTGTGCGCCGCACGAAAGAGCCGATAGATCGAGTCTCCCGCATACCGCTTGGAGCGAAGCGTAAGGATCAACTCATCCATGGTACTGAGATACTCCTCAGCTTCGGGGATGAAGTAGGATAAGATTTCAGTATCAAGCTCAGGGAGCACGTAGCTCTCATTGGCTGTTAGCACAGAGGACAGGGCTGCTGTCGCGTTGCCTATTCCTTCTTCCCGTTGTTTGATCAAGGTCCAACAATGGGCTACGGCCTCTACATCCTCAGCGCCGCCTTGCCCGATAGCTCGAACGATTCCCTGAAGGCTGTGCGTAATGTTCCGCATCAAGTCAACGGTTTGATCCCATTGAGCCATCGGAGTCGGCGTCACCTGCTCAAGGAGTGTTTCCATATGTTCAGCGAGCTGAGCGACTCCACTGAAGCCGTACAGGGCAGCCGCTCCGCAAAGACGGTGGGCGATAATGTATTGGTCGGTAAGTTCCTGAGGGCTGGGAACGCCCCCATCGGAAGGATGCAACGCTTTGGTCAGGGCATCCAACCCATCCGATGCTTCAAGCACAAAGATGCTGATGAGGTTCTGCCTGTCGAACTCCGAGCTCATCGGTCCCTCGCTACCCCAGAAGGCTTTCCTCACTCAGCGGATGAGGGAGATGCTCAGGCCAGTTTAAACTGCGACACTGATGTCGTCAGACCTTCAGCCAAGACCACCATATCTTCGACCGTCGCACGAGCCGAATCGGTAGCCTTTTGCGTTGCCACGGCACCTCCGGTAAAGTCCTTGATCGACCGACCGACTTGATCGGTCGACACCGTTTGGTCTGCCGCTGCCGCCGCAATGCTTTGCGCAAGTTCCGCCGACCGTTGCGCAATCGTCGAAATGTCCTTAAACACATCGCCTGTACGTAAGGCCGAGGCCGATCCAGCCTCGACTGCCTGAGTTTCATGTTCCATGGCAACGACCGCGTGTTGCGTTTCGCTCTGGATGACTTTCACCAGGTCCGCGATCTCACGCGTCGCCTGTGTCGAGCTTTCCGCGAGTTTCCGCACTTGATCGGCGACGACCCCGAAGCGCGCTCCGGCCTCACCGGCACCGGCGGCCTCGATCGCAGCGTTGAGGGCCAGCAAATTGGTCTGATTGGCGATATCTCTGATTGTTGAAACGATTTGTGAAATTTCCAATGAACGATCGCCGAGCGTTTTGATCTGCTTTGACATCCGTTGAACTGCCAATTGAATGCGCTGCATGTCATGGACGGTTTCTTGCACCGCGAGCCGGCCGTCCTCAGTGGCCTTGAGGACTTGGCGAGCTGCGTCGGACGAGGCTCCTGCGGTGTCCGTCACTTGGCGCATTGAGGACGCCAGCTGTTCCACCGCGCCGAGCGCCTTGATCGATTCCTCAGCTTGGTGCCTGGCGGTTCCAGCCATCTGGCCCGCATTGTCCCGCAACTTACTCGCCGAGCTATTGACACGTTCGGCTGCCTGGCGAACATGTTTCATCAACTGTGAAAAGCGCTGAATCATGAGATTGAATCCATCTGCTAAGTTTCCAAACATATCGGCCGTCACTTCACCGCGCTTGGTCAAATCTCCTTTCCCGACATCGGATACCAACACAAGAAACTGCACCAGTTGTTTTTGCATCCTGTCACGCTCTTCTTCCGTCGAGACCAGAGCTGTGATTCGATCCAACATGATATTGAACGCCTTGGCCATATGTCCGACTTCATCGTCGCTTTCCAGTCTGGCGCGGGCCAGCAAATTGCCCGCGGCAGCCTGTGTCGCAACATCGGCCACATGAATGATGTCTCTCACAATGCTGCGTGCGAGAAAATATCCAATCGTAATGGCTAAGAGGAGTGCCACGGCTGCTGCGCTGAGCATGACCTTAGTGAGGTGAATAGCCATGCTCTGCCCGTTATCATTTAATTCGCTTGCCAAGTCCCGAATGAGCTGCGCCACCCATTGGAAACGCCATATCGATCTCCCGTGCCATAACGCCACCTCAGTGGACAACACCATAGCCCCCAGTTCCCTCATCAACTGTCTTTGTTCATCCGTGAGCGAGGAGTCAAAGCTATCATTCAATGCTCCCACTGCGCTTTCAGCCGACGCGAAGTATTCTTTCAATGTAAAAATGAGGACATCCAACTCTTGCCCGTCGCGACGGCCATCCACCGTCTCG
>JACRQB010000120.1 GCA_016222925.1 Nitrospirota bacterium
ACGGTGTTGTTCGATGTGCTTCTGAAAGTCCGGATCGCTAAGTTGAACGACCAGTGGCCAGACCACAACCATGAGGACAAACAGCACAAGCCCAACATAGATGATGATTCGGACCGGGCGGCGGCGAATGAACGACGGTTCTTCAGTGTTGGGATCAAGGGCAAGGGGTTGAGATTCAGTAGTCATGGAGAGAAAAGATTGAATGCTAACAGCGTGGTTCCTCACGAGTCAAGGAACAGTCAGTAATCTTCAATAAAATCAATGTAGTATGGAGACGCGCTATACTTATTCAAGAGATTTCTGAGCACTCCTACAATATTTATGGTTACACGCAACAGCCAGATGGTCACAACGTTTCAAGATCTGATCCTAATGATGTGTCTGTGCATCATGCTCGGACAGGGGGTCTGTGCTGAGGCTTGGGCTACGACTATTTATTCCTACATTGATGATCGCGGGAATCTTGTCTACACTGATTCCCCGGAAACAATTCCTGAAAAGTACCGCGCGAAAGTGAAGACGCATGAGCAGCCTGATTCGGTTTCAAAAACTCCTTCCATGATGCAGTCGATGCAACAGAAGGTCAGAGAGCAAGCCAAGAATTATGGATGGAGCATGCCGTCGTTTCACTTCGCGATGGAAGGTCTGGCCCCGGCTCAATCCAAGATTGTGACCTATGCCGGCGCCGCCGCGGTGGTATTGTTGCTGATGATGTATCTCAGCAAGAGCCAACTCATGCGGATGTTAGGATTGTGCTTACTCATGGTGATTGGAATTGGAGCCCCGGTGCTGATCTATGTGAGTGATAGTGGTCCTATGGATGTCATGAAAAAGAAAGCCGTGTCGTCTGGACAAGTGCAGCACGATCGACTTCAGCAAGTCCCGCGGTAAGCCCCTCTCCTCCGGTGTCTCTTTCGAACACTACTCTGCATACTTCGGAACTGGTATTGGTGCGGCTGATGGTTTGGGGGGAGGAGATTGCCTGTCGAATTGGTGGGAGTATGGATTCGAAATCCGTTCATGGGTGTGTCGCTGTTGGAGGGTCACCAACTGCAGGCTCTGGGTGCTGATCTCCACACGGTCTATCAATGCCTCGGTTGGTAAGTGATCGGGAAGCCCTTGCATCGAGAATAGTTGATAGCAGAGCGTCCAATCGAGCTGCTCCTTTCCAGGCTCTCTCACGATGAAACGGGCATCAGACGAAGGGGGGCCTTTGAACAACAGCACCCAAATGTTGGATCGAAAAGCTGGATTGGTCGGATCGGTCGAAGGACGAAACTCCGGAATCAAACTTGGGAGTCGACTGATCGGCACGGCCGGGGAAAATTCGATGTCTACCAGCCGTACGGTCAGCAGTCGGTTCTCATTGTGATCATTCGGGTCAATCGCATAGCTGAAGGAATAGCGGACATCGATACCCTCACGCGAGAAGGTGTACACATCTTCGCCGTTTTCAGGCGACACGAGTTTGCTGAAATACGACGACCAATCCGTGATTGGATAATACGTGAAAACGCGCAGGGCAGATTTTCGGTCCCGTACGGCCTGCGGCCTACCGAGTTGTTCATGCAACTCCTTCTGAGAAAGTCCCAAGAAGCCGTCCTCAAAATAAGGGGCGGCAGTGGCTGACGAGGGGACAGTCGCAAGCAAGACAATGCCGAGAAGAAAGGGCAAGGCTCCGGTACGGAGAATGGTGCCAATAGGGTGACTATGTCGATATCGCACGAGAGTTCCATTGCAGCGCTCTTGCAGGAGCGCCTTCTAATCCTCGACGGAGCCATGGGCACTATGATCCAGCAACGCAAGCTGGATGAGGCCGCCTTTCGTGGCGAGCGCTTCAAGGATTGGAAGAAGGATCTGAAGGGACATAACGATCTGTTGAACCTTACGCAGCCCACAATCATCGAAGAGATTCATCGACAGTACTTAGAAGCTGGTGCGGATATTGTTGAAACCAATACATTTAATTCCCAGACGATCTCCTTGGCGGATTATGGGATGGATACTCTTGGCTATGAACTGTCCAAAGCCGGTGCAGAGTGTGCCAAGCGGGCAGTCGCGTCGGTGCAGCGGGCGGAACCTGGACGGTGGTGTTTTGTCGCTGGAGCAATCGGACCGACGACCAAGACCTCCTCGATTTCCACCGATGTGAACAATCCGGCAGCTCGAGGGGCCATCTATGAAGAGTTAGTGAATGCCTATGGCCAACAAGTGAGGGGCTTGCTCGACGGCGGTGCGGATCTTTTGCTCGTGGAGACGATTTTTGACACGCTGAATGCGAAGGCCGCATTCTTTGCGATCCAACAGGCGTTTGCATCCGGCGCGCGACAAGTTCCGATTATGGCGTCGGTGACGTTCATCCAGGCCGGCAGCAATCGCGGGGTGACCGGGCAGACCGTCGAAGCTTTCTGGAATTCGATCTCCCATGTGCCATTGTTGAGCGTCGGGATGAATTGTGCGCTCGGCCCGAAAGAGATGCGTCCGTTGATCGAAGAATTATCACAGATCGCGCCGATCTATATCAGCGCCCATCCCAACGCCGGTCTGCCGAATCCGTTGTTGCCGACAGGGTTTCCTGAAACGCCGGAAACCTTGGCACCACAACTACGCGAATGGGCTGAAAATGGGTGGCTGAATATTGTCGGCGGCTGCTGCGGGACGACTCCGGCCCATATCAAGCGCATTGCCGAAGCCGTGCGCGGGGTGAAGCCGCATGCGCTCTCGAAGGTTGAGCCCTATACGAGATTGAGCGGCCTTGAAGCCGTCACGATCGGGCCCGATTCGAACTTCGTGAATATCGGTGAACGAACGAATGTGACCGGTTCGCCGGCCTTTGCGAAGCTGATTCTGGCCGGTGATTATGAGGCAGCGCTGTCGGTGGCGCGTCAGCAAGTCGAGGGTGGAGCCCAGATTGTTGACATCAATATGGACGAAGGCATGCTCGATTCCAAGGCTGCCATGGAAAAGTTCCTTCGTCTGGTCGCGTCGGAGCCGGACATCTGCAAAGTGCCTATTATGGTCGACAGCTCCAAGTGGGAGGTGTTGGAGACCGGCCTGAAAAATATCCAAGGCAAAGCGGTTGTGAACAGTGTCAGTTTGAAAGAAGGCGAACCAAAATTCATCGACCAGGCGACCCTCATCCATCGCTATGGTGCGGCAGTCGTCGTCATGGCGTTCGATGAGAAGGGCCAGGCCGACACGCTGGAGCGGAAGCAGGAGATTTGTGCGCGGTCATACAAAATCCTCACAGAGCAAGTCGGCTTTCCGCCGCAAGATATTATCTTCGATCCCAATATATTGACTGTCGCAACGGGGATTGACGAGCACAACAACTACGCCGTCAATTTCCTCGAGGCGACGCGCTGGATCAAGCGGAATTTGCCTGGTGCAAAGGTCAGCGGAGGGATCAGCAATATTTCCTTCTCATTTCGAGGCAACAATGTGGTGCGGGAAGCGATGCACGCCGCCTTCCTATACCACGCCATCAAGGCCGGGTTGGATATGGGCATCGTGAATGCCGGCCAGCTAGCGGTGTATGAGGAGATTCCGAAAGACTTGCTCGAGCTTGTCGAGGATGTGCTGTTTAATCGTAGACCCGATGCGACCGAACGCCTGGTGAATTTTGCCGAGACAGTGAAGGCGAAGGGGAAAACGGCTGTCAAGGACGATGAGTGGCGACAGGGAACGGTTGAGGAGCGGCTCTCCCATGCGCTCGTCAAGGGCATCACCGACTACATCGATCAGGATACGGAAGAGGCGCGTCAGAAATACCCAAAGCCTCTGGAAGTGATCGAAGGCCCGCTGATGGCCGGGATGAATATCGTCGGCGACCTATTCGGATTAGGCAAGATGTTCTTGCCGCAGGTCGTCAAGAGCGCGCGCGTCATGAAGAAGGCCGTGGCCTATCTCATGCCGTACATGGAAGAAGAGAAGAAGCGGTCCGGCAATTTTCGGGCGCAGGGGAAGGTCTTGCTTGCGACTGTGAAGGGAGACGTGCATGACATCGGAAAAAACATTGTCGGCGTCGTCCTTGGCTGTAACAACTACGAAGTGATCGATCTTGGCGTGATGGTGTCCTGCGAAAAAATTCTCGCCGCAGCACGAGAGAACAAAGCCGACATCATCGGCCTGAGCGGCCTCATCACGCCCTCGCTTGATGAGATGGTTCATGTGGCGAAGGAAATGACGCGCGAGGGGTTCGATGTGCCCCTCTTAATCGGTGGCGCCACGACCAGCAAGGCCCACACGGCAGTCAAGATCGCCCCCTCCTATGAACCGGGCGTGGTTCATGTGCTGGATGCCTCTCGCGCGGTGGGTGTCGTGGGAAGCTTGGTGAGCCAAACCCAGAAAGAAGGTTTTGTCCGGCAAGTCAGGGACGACTATGCGCGTATGAGGCAAGCGCATCAGGATCGAGGAGCCAAGCCACTTCTTTCGATTGCCCAGGCGCGCGCCAATCGGTTCATGTCCGACTGGGCGAGTGTCGATATTCCCGTGCCGACGGCGTTGGGCGTCCGGACGATTGCCGATCAACCGTTGGTTGAGTTGATTCCCTACATCGACTGGTCTCCCTTCTTCCATACGTGGGAACTCAGAGGTCGGTATCCGACGATCTTTGACGAACCAACCGTCGGCCCTAGGGCTAAGGAATTGTATGAGGATGCGAGACGTCTCTTGGATGAGATTGTTCATAAGAAACAGCTCAAAGCCAGGGGAGTCTATGGAGTCTTCCCCGCATCGAGTGTTGGGGATGATATTGAGCTCTATCAGAATACGTCTCGGAAGACGGTGCTCACCACGATTCATCATCTGCGACAGCAATCGGAGAAGCCTGCCGGCCAGCCTAATCTCGCGCTGGCTGATTATGTTGCGCCGAAGGAATGCGGTCGGCAGGATTACATCGGAGCGTTTGCCGTAACGACCGGCATCGAACTGGATGAACTCTGTCGGGGGTTTGATAATGACCATGATGATTACAATTCGATCATGGTTAAGGCTCTTGCGGATCGACTGGCCGAAGCCTTTACCGAATGTCTCCATAAGCGAGTTAGAGAAGAGTGGGGATATGGGAAGCATGAACAGCTGACGAGTGACGATCTGATCCGTGAGAAATACCGCGGCATCCGGCCGGCACCGGGATATCCGGCTTGTCCGGACCATACGGAAAAGCGCGGCTTGTCCGGACCATACGGAAAAGCGGCTGCTGTTCGATCTTTTGTCGGTAGAACAGAACAGCGGCATCACTCTGACCGAAAGCTATGCCATGTTGCCGACCGCGTCAGTCAGCGGGTTCTATTTCGCCCATCCTGAGGCGAAATATTTCGCGGTGGGGAAAATCGGGAAAGATCAGGTCGAAGACTATGCCCGCCGCAAGGGGATGGATCTGCGCACCGTCGAGCGCTGGCTCTCACCGAATCTGAACTATGAGCCTGAATAATATTGCGCAAGGTCTGTAACCAGCGCGCGCACTTTCTCTTCAGTTCATCTTCCACTACAATACCCCATCACAAGTCCTCCCTAAGGATGTTCGATGCAGGCACGTATCCTCATTGTTGACGACGACCACGATATTCTCTCCGCGCTCAAGAAGCGGTTGATCTGGATGGGGCACGAGGTGCTCACAGCCGAGAACGGTGAACAGGCGCTCAGACTGGCGACTGAGGAGGCGCCTGATCTGATGCTGCTGGATATCGAATTGCCGGTCCTCAGCGGACTCGATATTCTCAAGCAACTCGCCGAAAAACGTTCCGGTATTCCGCCGCAGATTGTCCCGGAAGTGATCGTCATCACGGCGTTCGGGACGATCGATCGGGCTGTGGAGGCCATACGGCTCGGGGCATGCGATTTCCTGACGAAGCCGTTTGAACCCGATCACCTCTCCATCGTAATTGAAAAGGTCATGGCACAGATGGCCCTCACGCGTCAGATCGGCCTCCTGCAGGCAGAAGTGGGGGGGCGGTACGAGCATGTGGTGGGGAAGGATTCGCGTATGGTCGAGTTACTCGATACGGCGCGGCGAGTAGCCGGCACTTCCGCCACGGTGCTGTTACTGGGTGAAACAGGGACAGGCAAAGAGGTGATTGCACGCGCGCTGCATCGGTGGAGCCCACGTGTCACGAAGCCGTTTGTCGTCGTAAACTGCGCGGCGTTACCCGAGAGTCTATTGGAAAATGAGTTATTCGGACATGAGAAGGGAGCCTATACCGGAGCGGTGAGGCGTGAACCAGGAAAAATCGAATCGGCGGAGGGCGGCACCGTCTTTCTCGATGAGATCGGCGACATGCCGGCGGGACTTCAGACCCGCCTTCTTCGCCTCCTGCAGGATCAGGAGTTCTACCGCGTCGGCGGCGTTCAGTCCATTCGCACCAATGTGCGTTTTGTCGCGGCGACCAACAAGGATCTGAAAGAAGCCATTCAGGAAGGACAATTCCGTCAGGATTTGTTCTATCGCTTGAACGTCATCTCGCTCACGTTGCCCCCCTTGCGGAAACGACCGGATGATCTGTCCGCATTGGTGGATCATTTTATCCGGCGACATGGAGCGGCCATGAGTCGTCGTCCTTTCACAGTGAGTCAAGATGCCCTAGAACTGATTTGCGAATATCACTGGCCCGGAAACGTGCGTGAGTTGGAAAACGTCCTGGTGCGGGCTATCGCACTCTGCCCAGATGACTGTATTGAATCGGAACATCTCGGGATCACGGTTCAACGAAGGTTGCCGGTGGAAGCGAACTTTGCGGAAGACGACAGTCTGAACTACCATGCCGTGATGGAGCACTACAGCCGGAAAGTTATTGAAGAAGGGTTGCGCCGCTCGGGATGGAATCAAACCAAGGCGGCGGAACTCCTCGGGCTGCAACGAACCTATTTGACGAGGCTTATCAGGCAAAGAGGTGTATCAGCCAAGCCCCCCTCCGTGTAACCGCGCACAGCGCGCTGAGCCCGCCAAGCGAGAGAGTGTCAGGCGATTTGATGATGTGATGGGCTTGGGGCACTGGTCTCTGCCGTGGCCGGTCGTGCCGGAGCGGCCGAGTGCAGGGTAAACGAAAAACAGCTGCCTCGGTGAGGTTCTGTTTCCACCCACAGTCGCCCATGATGCAGTTCGACCAGCAGCTTGGTGATGGCTAATCCAAGCCCTGCTCCCTTGGTCTTTTGGTGAGCGGTGGGTGCGCGATAGAACGGCTGGAAAATCTTGTCTACATCATCCGGGGCGATACCGGGCCCGACATCGCGCACGGAGAACCGGATTTCATCGGCGGATATTCTCATGACCGCCAGGTCGATGATCGTGTCCACCGGTGTGAATTTGACCGCATTGTGAAGGAGATTGAGGAGGATCTGTCGCAATTTGTCGGGGTCGGCACAGACAAGGGGCAGGTCGGATGGCAGCGAGATCACGATGCTCACGCGGCGTTCGGAGCTGAACGGGTAAAGGTCTTCGACGGTTTTGGCGATCAGGTTCCCGAGGTCTACCGGTTCCAAGCGTACGATAGCTTGGCCCATCTCGATTTGCGAGAAATCCAGCAGATCATCGATCAAAATCCGAAGGCGTGAGAGGTTGGCTTCCACGCGCGCAAGCGATTGTCGCTGATCGTCGGTGACGGCTCCATCTATCCCATCCCGCAAATTGGCCAGGTGGACTTTCATCGACGTCAACGGCGTACGCAATTCGTGTGAGGCTGTGGAGACGAAGATCGACTTGCGTCGGTCGAGCTCACGCAGTTTGGCATTGGCCGCAGCAAGTTCCTGAGTGCGAGCGGCCACACGGTCTTCCAGGGTATGGGCCAATTCGCGCAACTCGTGTTCGCGTGACTGCAATGTCGAGGCCATGGTGTTGAAGACTTGTGTCAGGGCTCCGATTTCATCGTGGGTGCGTATGGCCACGATCGGTACGGCCTCCCCGACGGCAAGTTTGGTCGCAGCTGTGGTGAGTCCTTGCAATGGAATCGTGATTCGGCGCGCCAGCAGGACGATGACGCAGACCCCTCCCGTTAGTGTGCTCAGCGTAATGAGGACCGCCTTCCACAGCAATCGACGTAAGACGTGTTGAAGGTTGGATGTCGAAAGCCCGACCTGCACAAGCGAGGGAGCCATAGGCTGAAGAGCGGTGAGGTCTTTCGGCGTATCCAATCGCTCCTCTTCAAGAGTGAGTTGCAAGGCAGGATCTCGTACGGTCGCGTGCGAGTGACGAGGGACCTGGACCAGCATATCGTAAAATATCGGAAGCTCGGAACCTCCCATGAGGCTGAACAATTCTGCCGGTGTAAATTCGATGGTGGATCGAAGAACGGGTCCGTCCTCGGCGAGCCAAATCCCGCTGACCAACGGTTCATTGGTATCGGAGTTGGGCAGACGGGGCTGGACCACTCGGTCTTTCCGAAGCCGGTTTGGAGCTGACCGCCCGAAGATACGATCGCCACATACGCTACCGGCCTGACGGCGAGAACCTCATGGATGAGTTGATCCAACCGATGGGTATCGCCGGCGACGATGCTGAATCGACCCATGCCTGCCAGGTGTTGCGCCAGCAGCGTTCCACTTTGCACCAGGCTCTCAGCCGCCGATCGCACTTGCTGTTGAATAAACAACCAGCCTAATAAGAGGCAGGCGACAACCAGAATGATGGCCGTACTGAGGACGAGCTTCGCTCTGAGCGTGATCGAGAAAGAGGAGGATGGCGGAGCCGGTTCAATCATTGCCGTGTCCGTATCAACCGTTGGCGGCTGTCATGCTTTCTAGGGGATCAAATCGGAATGTCCGGATCGCTGTGCTAGCGCTCCCGGTCCTCCAACCAAGTGACCGGCCGAACGTATCAGCTCAGGGGGCAGAACAAGGCCTAAGTGTTCTGCAGAATTCAAGTTCAATGCCAATTGAGGGTGTTCAGGCGTCTGGAGCAAACCAGTTGACGAGTGTTGTCCGCTAAGACGAGCGATTACGATATGGGCTGCCTGCTGTCCCACGGTCGAAGGATTCAAGATCAGCGCGCCAAGCGCTCCTTGCTGAACCAGTGCCGACGAGAAGGTGAACAACGGCACTTTAGCATCGAGCGTCGATTCCAAGAAAAACGGAATAGCCGATTCGGATACCACGGTCTGGTCTTGTATCAACCAGAGCGCATCGATCTTTGGGAGTAGCGCTCGGACTGCGTGGGGAATCTCCTCTTGCCTGTGGACTGCAACTGCGAGGAGCTCCAACCCCTGTTGTTTGGCCGCACGATGTGCCTGGCGGATAAAGTCACCGCTGTGCTCTTCATCATAGAGGACGCCGACGCGATTGCGATTGGGTATGGCAGAGCGAAGCGCCGCGAGTTGGGTTTCTGCGGGCGGTCGGACGGCAATTCCGGTCATGTTAGAGGCGGGGAGTCCATGGGGTTCCGGGTTGAGCACCATGCAGAACACCACCGGCGTATCAAAAATCTCCAGCTTCACGGCCATGGCAGCCTTGAGCCCGACGGCGAAGATCAGATCGGGGGGAGAGGCTCGCAAGAACTTGGCGATTTGCCGACCTTCTGCGAGTTGGCCGTTGAGGTCATATTCCTTGACTGATGTGGTCGCAGGAATTCCTGCCTTAAATCCGACGATGGCTTGTTCGTAGTACGGAAGACCAGCGGATTTGAGGATAGCAATCTCTGCAGCACCGACTATGCCGGATAGACTTGTGAGCAAGAAGAGAACGAAAACAAAGAACATTGGCGGCATGAAGGGCCTCTCTTCGGCAACTGCTTGGCTATAGTAGTCGATTTCCCATGACCGTCACTCACATTCTCAAGTGCACTGGAACACCTGTACCTGCACTATAGGTGTGCAGTGAGATAAAATAAATAGTTAAAGCAACTCTTGGGCCACAGAATCCGTATGCGATGAGTGGATCAAAGCTTCACCGTTAACCACCCCATCACTCGAGTGCCGAGTAGGT
Source organism: Nitrospirota bacterium (assembly GCA_016222925.1). Lineage (GTDB taxonomy): Bacteria > Nitrospirota > Nitrospiria > Nitrospirales > Nitrospiraceae > Nitrospira_D. The sequence continues at coordinate 9,913 of JACRQB010000120.1, forward strand.
CACCTAAGGGATGCTCGTGGTGATTGTCGTTGAGCGCGTTGAACACAGACACTGCCACCTCGGCCTCCCGCGCGTAATCCGCGACCTGTTGTCGCCATAGGAGGTATCCAAGCCGGAAGTTAAGCAAATGGTAACTGGAGACCTGTTCTTGTGGAAGAACCGCTCCGGCTGGAAAGAATGGGGCCAGATTCGTGAACGCGTCGGCCAACGGATACGATGCATCTCCCACATGGTGATAAAGCACCTCGCCCGTGAATGGGCTCCAGGTTGCCCGTAGTCCTGCATTGACCTTGTGGTGGGGAAAGCCTCGTCGGCTGAATCCACTGGAGGTTTGCCCAATCTCCTGGTATGCGTAGTTGACAAACCCTGACAGCCAGGATGTCATTAATAATTCCACACCGGCCTCTCCTCCATATACATCGGCCACGCCTCCGTTTATCGGGCGTACCATACCCAACGGGTTACCTAAAGGACTGCGAAAGGCGATGAGGTCTGAAATATGGTTGAAAAATGCGTTGACTCGCGTCCGAAGACGGTGGTCCCACCACCAGCCTTGGTAGCCCACTTCATAGGAGATGATTTGTTCAGGTTTGACGTCGGTTGTTCCTAAGACGACAGAAGTCACAGGCGGTAATCCGGGAAGTGTGAGAGGGTTAAGTATGCTGAGACCGACCTCTGCAGTTGTTGGCGGGCGATAGGCGACTGAGGCGGACAGCCGGAGCGCATGGTTCGAATTCAGGTGGTAGATGATCGCACCACGAGGCGACAGTGTGGGAGCAATGAAGGTATCGAGGTCGTAACGGAGCCCGGCGGTTATTTCCAGTGAAGGGAGCATCAACCAGTTCCCTTGAGCATAAAGGCCTAGACGGTTCTCTGTCGTCCGGTTGCTAAGAAAGTTTGATGAATAAATAATGTGCCGATAGTTGGCACCGATGTTCACGTTCAGCGTTTTGAACGGCTCAAATCGATACTGTGTTTCAACATCGTAGGTATGGTGGGAAGACTCTTGCTCCATTCGTCCAAATCGGTCGGTCAGAGCGAGAAAGGGGCTCAGTGGAGGAGTTATGTGCTGAGTCGATTCGCTGAACAAACCGTTCCACCAGCTACGGACCAGAAGTCCGCTCCGCTCATAACTGAGAAGCGCATACGCCTGAGACAATGGGCTTGTTGCGGTAGTAACGCTAGTCAAGAACCCATTATAGGGGTCTGATCTTCCCATGCCTGCCTCAGCGCGTATTCTTCCATTACCTGAAAGATGATATTCAGCCATTCCACCAAGCCGTTGACCGTTCAGAGCAGGTGCGCTCCGGTCCGACCATCGTTGATTCTGCTCGTGTCCGGCTGATAGACGGTAGCCCCAGTTGCCCAAAGTACCTGCCTGGACGATGTTGGTGAGCAGGGTCCCCAGCTCACCGCCTGCCACTTGCAGTGTCGTTCCTTTCATCTCTTCCGGAGACTTCGTGATGATGTTGACCACCCCGTCGAAAGCATTGAAGCCATAAACTGCCGACGCCGGTCCCTTGAGGACCTCGATCTGTTTGATCTCAGTCAGCGTGACCGGGAGAAACTTCCATAAAACTTGTCCAGACTGATCAATGTAGATAGATCGGCCGTCAACAAGGACCAAGAGTTTATTGGCCGCCAACTGACTATTTCCGCGTACGCTGACATTGAAGTCCACCGAGTTGGTCTGCATGACTTCCATCCCTGGGACTTGCCGCAGCAGGGTGGGAATGTCGGTGGCCCCTGAGTGCTTGATGTCTTCATCGGTGATGACGTAGACATCGGACGGGGCGCGAGAAATCGGCTGCTCGTAGCGGCTGGCGATGCTCACCATTTCTTCTTTCAAGTAGAGCGCTTCTTCCTGGATCTGCTGTTCCGTTGCTGAGGATGCGCGAGGAATAGTGAAGGAAGTGTCAGCCCAACCGTGGAGTGGATCACTCAGCCGGCAAGCGGTGATGAAGAGGATCGTGCTCCAGTTTTTGCTCATGCAGAGTGGCCGTCTCGAATCGTATTCGGTGCTCGAGTCCGGCCTTCCGTCCGGACTCGGCATGAGTGGGAGCAATAGATTGGCTCGATTAGGTACCCGAGCTGCAAGAATGTACAGGAAGCCCGATATGGTATCCACACATAGGAACAAATAGTATTCGCTACAAGAACTGATTCTTCATGTAGTCTTTGTCCACGTCTGCTGTTCCTGTGGTGTCAGGATTTTAATCCAAAACTGATTGGCCAAAAGCAAAGCTGGGGTAGGTGTAGTGAGGAGGGCAGATAGAACCAAAATTGTTGAGGAATGGAACCCACCGGTCCTTCGCCTTCAGGTGAATCGAATTGGATGCAGTATCATTTTCGATACACTAAGGTTCTGCATGATGTTCCTAAAACCTCCAGTGCGAATCCAGAGTCTCGGCAATCATGACGCGGAGTAGCAGGATATGCATGTTATGCCAAGTCCGTAAGTTGCCGGCCCTCGTTCAGCACAGCAACTCAACGCTGTTTGGGAAGGCGCATTGAACGTAGCGCGTCGTTACGGCTCTTTCATAGGATTTTTCCGCATGGAATGCCACTTGCACAATTACGAAGAACTCTTAATCTAGACGCTGTCGTGTCCTGTTAAGACCTGATCCAATGAAGCGTCTTTGCAGCAAGTCCCAAGAGCCGTCCGTTTGATGGAGCAATCGATTCGAATGCGAGAACGAGGTCGTGTGATTCTGATCAACGAATCGAGTGTCGTGCTTGAAGGGCTACACGTGACCCTGTCAAAGGGCAGTCGTATCCTTGTTGCTGGCACTGCACGTACCGAAAGTGAAGCTGTTGCCCTCCTGAAGATATGTCAGCCGGATGTGGTCGTCTTAGATGTTCGAGTGGGGCGAGCGAGCGGCATCACTTTATGTGAAATCATCCGTGAATCGTATCCGAAAACCGCCGTCCTTTTCTTCACCGCCGATGACGACAAATACACCCTGCGGTCTGCCATTCTTGCTGGTGCCCAGGGCTACGTGCTGAAGGGGGCGTCGCAGGAAGCCATAGTGAAGAGTATTGAAATTGTCGCAGCCGGCCGGGTCATCAGGGACCGGCGATTGACACAGCAGCTTCCCGCGTGGGGCCGCGATGGAAGACGGACTGCGCCGTGCGAGCGAGTGGAAGATTGCTCACGCGCCGACCGTCGAATCCTCTCGCTCATTGCCGCCGGACAAAGCAACAAAGAGATTGCACGGGAGTTGAACATCACGCCGAGTGCTGTGACGGGGCGCCTCCGGGCAGTCTACAAACGGTTGAAGATCTCGAAGAGATCGAAGCGGTGAGGTACTTTGTGCATTGGGAAAAGGATTCTTTGGGCGTATGAATCATTCTGATTGACGCTTACTGATTAATTATATTTCTGAGCGATCGAGCGCACGAGTGTCTATCATGAATACCCAAAGACGTCTCCAATGTTGCATGTCTCCTCTAAAAGCATCCTGCCCCGACGAGATGAATCGAATTAGATACTGAATCTTTTTAGATACACTTTCTCGATTGGGATGTCTTTACCGGTATTGAAAGTACGTTCCCTTTGACTACTCAGCGCCACACAGTTCTTTCCCCTCGCGTCTACGTTCTCTATCGGCAATTCGAACATTTGGCAAGGTCGTTCCGAGTTTAACTGGAATGAATCTAGCATGCATCTGTTCCCACCGACTATCAGCCAGGCGGCTACGACGTCACTACACGCTAGGGGGTTTCGACAGACTACTTAGTATGGCATAAAACCTAGTTAGGTATCAGAATATGTGTAAATCAGGGAGAGATCTATAGGCGAATCTGTTATAAAAGAGGTACTACTCGATGGCTTGGTTGCCGCTGGATCCTGATCTCCTCCGCATCGGACTTTACATCAAAGTCGATCATTCTTGGATGGAGCATCCCTTCGTCAGGAATACCTGAGAAGCAGCGGCAGATCCAAACTGTCCTGGATCATCGGAAAGCCATCGGAGAGAACGCCCGCAGTTATGGCGATGCGACAAATCAGGTCTCCGTCATGATGACCATGGCCAATGCAGGTCAGTCAGAAACACTGCACGAGGCTACGAAGGTGCTGGCTGCGATGGCGAGTGTCTTGGAGCATGAAGCTGTAGCGATTAGTCTTGTCAGTACCGAGAGCCAAGCCGATCCGCAGCAAACTCTCGCCATACAGGCTATGAATGTCAGTACTCTGTCGACACTCACGGCCAAGACGCTCGGCCTCAGCCAAGAGGAAATAAAACACGTCGGCATGGGTGGCTTGTTTCACAATGTCGGGATGAGTCGAATCCCGCAGGCTGTTTACCTCAAGCGCGAAGAGGAGATGTCCCCGACAGAAACCAAACTGCTACGAACGTACCCCCAACTGGGGAAAGAAATACTAGGGGCGATTCCGGGTGTGGCTCCAGAAATCATTGAGATCGTGTGCCAGCATCGTGAATGGCTTGATGGGACTGGCTATCCGAAACGCTTGACCAATGGCGATATTGCCAAGAGCGCCCGGCTGGTCGGGACTGAATGATGGAAGTTTTGGACTGGTGCTGAAGAGCAATTCAAAGGAGCGTCTACGGCCTGTAATCATGCTCTATGAGCGTGATGCGTCGCACGGTCAAGCCGCCATCATCGATTTGGCGAGGGAACGGTCGCTCTCTATCGAAAAGAGTTTGGATCCGAAGAAGTTGCCGGAACGTGTAAAGAATGTCTTGTTTCCCACTAAACTTAATGGATATGTGATGATGCCAACGTAAGCTCGCCCCACTCACGGTGTGGTAAGGCTGAGCAAATGGCGAAGCCCAGACGTCTGGGATTTGGAGATTGTATGGATAGCCCATTACTTAGTTAAATTAAGAAGCTAGGGAGAGAGTGTGCTCCAGCGGTTGCGCCGGTTCGGGGCGAGCTTCTTTATCGCCAATCTAGCTCAGATTCATAGACAACCAGCCTTCCCGCTTTTGACGCGTCAATGGTTGGAGCCAATCTTCGGGCGTATGAGTGAACCATGCCTAGATTGCTGTCAGAAGGTCATCTTCCAGCTTCACCATCGTGCTGCGCAGCGCATTCACGAGCTGACTGTACCGTTCCTCAGCCCAAGCATTGAACGACTCGGCATCCGGAAACACGAGGTCCCAGGCTTTGGCTGCGTCCAGCATCAACAGGTGCTGCGGTTTGTTTGGCCCGGGGAACAAGACGACGAGCACGGCCGAGTTGCCGGTGAGGCTGATATCGGTGAAGATGTGCAGCAGGGAGGCGGAGGGGAGCCTGATTTCCCGCGAGGCGGCTTCGACGATCGGTTGATAGAGGCGATGCAGTAATTGCGCCGTGACTTCGTGCGGGTCGGCCGGGGTCAAGAGGCGAGGATTGGGCTTTTCTCCGAATAAGTTCTCTGTGAGATACGTGGCCGCTTCCCAGGTCGGCATGGTGCCTGAGGCCACGAGGGATTCGCAGAGGTAGGCGATCCAGTTTCGGTTCCGGAGACGTTTGCGAATGGCCGTCAACTTTTTCGGCATACTCGGCAATCCCTTCTGCCTCTGGTCCCTATGGTTGGGAGCACATTAGGTTATTCGGTAGGTTTAATTAGGTTTAAAAAGTATATCGGTGGCCCCACGGTCGGTCAACGAATTGCCGACAATCGAGCAATGTGTAGGGTCAGCTAAGGAGAGGCTTATGGTTGGCGGAACGTATTGGAGTGCACTCGGTCTGCGTATTGATCGTGGATGCGCACCAGTTCTTCGGTAGATGCGACAAAGACGTCGAGCAGCTCTGGGTCAAAATGTTCGCTCCGGTGCTTGAGCATGAGTTCAATCGCATGACTGACTTCAAAGGCCGGCTTGTAGACCCGTTGCGTGGTCAGGGCATCAAATGCATCGGCGATAGCGGCAATGCGGCCTTCGATGGGAATGGCCTCGCCTTGTAACTTGCGAGGATATCCCGTGCCGTCGAAGCGCTCATGGTGGGTGTAGGCGATGACGGCTGCGACTTTCAACAGCTCTGCCTCCGACCCGCTAAGAATTTTATACCCGATTTCGGCGTGCTGCGCGATCACTCCGAATTCCTCCGGTGTGAATTTTCCGGGTTTCAGCAAGACATGATCCGGGGTGCCGATTTTACCGATGTCGTGCATGGGGCTGGCTGTCCGAATCAAGTCGCATCGTTCAGGCGACAGACCGGCTTTGCGCGCGAGCATCTCACAGTAGTGGCTCATGCGTTGAATGTGTTGAGCGGTGGCGCTATCGCGGAATTCTGCGGCAATGGCGAGCCGCTGAATGGTTTCTTCGCGAGACAGTCGGAGCTCTTTTTCGGTACGTTCGAGCCAGTCCAGCGCTTGCTGTAACGCGAGTGTTCTTGTTCGGACGACATCCTCGAGATTCTCACGATGGAGGCGGTTTTCCATCTCAAGCCGGCGACGGCGGAGGGCATTGGCGACGTCAATGAGCACTTCATTAGATTCGAACGGCTTGACGATATATCCGAATGCGCCGCCGTCGAGCGCTGCGTTTGCCAGGACGGAGCTGTCGAGGCCTGTGACCATGATTGCCGCTGTATGGTTTTGGTCTGACAGAAGGTTGCGCACCAGGTCCATGCCGGATTCTCCCGGCATATTGACATCGCACAGCATCAAGGCAAAAGGCTGGTCGCTCAGCTTTTGCCGGGCCTCTCGGGCATCAGCGGCGCAGTCGACCGCATACCCATGGGATTGCAGTAAGTAGGCAAGGAGGCGTCGAATCGGCTCTTCATCGTCGACCACCAGGATGTTGCGATTATCGAGCAGGGCTTGATGAGTGGTTTGGTCTAGGAGGGTTGCCATGAGTCGGGTATTCTTCGGGTCGTCTGGGTCGAGGATTGTGTCGTTTCTTCTTTATCGGCTCATTGGTGTATAACATGAGTGCCGCAGGAACTTCGCAGGGTTCTGCACTTTTTGTGCCATCGCATCCCTCCCGTGTCTTGGACTGTCAGCTAGTCTTCATATCGTGGTTTCGCGAGAGTGAAAGGTGGAAACCTCTCATCTGGAGCAGTCTTCAGAGTTAGCTGCTGAGATCAGGATCAGATATCAATGCTGGTGTTGGTGGGCTATATGTCCGTGGGATGTACGGAATTTGTAAACGTGGGGGGCGGGAGTTGTACAAACTAGGAGACGCAGGGCTGGTTTGACCGTTCATTACCGCCGGCGATGCTGAGCCAATCGATCGGTTTGCGCTTTCTTAGGGCCTTCACTATAATTCCGACCTTACTCTTGAGGAAGGGGCCTACGAATGAGCGCAATTTCAGGGTTGGTCCGTTTCGATGGGCGTCGCCGAGATCAGGTTCGTCCGGTGAAAGTGACCCGCAACTTTACCAAACATGCCGAAGGTGCTGTTCTGATTGAAATGGGAGACACCAAGGTCATTTGCACAGCATCCGTTGAAGAAAAGGTGCCGCCTTTTCTCAAAGGCAAGGGGACTGGATGGGTGACAGCCGAATATGCCATGTTGCCGCGTGCCACTCATGAGCGATCACCACGGGAGGCGGTCAAGGGAAAGCAAGGCGGCCGGACTCTGGAGATTCAACGCCTCGTCGGACGGGCGCTGCGGTCGGTGACAGATATGTCGCAACTGGGTGAGCGGTCCATTTGGATCGACTGCGATGTGATCCAAGCGGATGGGGGGACCAGAACTGCGTCCATCACCGGTGCCTTTATCGCCTTGGCTGATGCCTGCGCCGTACTGAAAAAGAGGGATCTCTTGAAGAAGATTCCCCTGACCGATTACTTGGCCGCCATCAGCGTCGGAAAGGTCGGCGGAGAAGTGATGGTGGATCTGGCTTATACCGAGGATTCCATGGCGGAGGTGGACATGAATCTCGTGATGACTGGTCGTGGCCGGTATGTCGAGGTACAAGGCACCGCCGAACGTACGCCGTTTACGAAACAAGATATGGACGAGTTTCTAAATTTCGGCTGGCAGGCCATTCAACGATTGACCGCCATTCAGAAAGAGCTGATCGGTGCACTCGACTGAGAGCCCAATCAAAGAGATCCTCCTCGCGACCAGAAATTCCGACAAAGTCAGGGAGCTCGCGGCTCTTCTTGGAGATCTTGGAATTCGAATCCGTACCCTGGCCGATTTCCCTACCGCACCGGAAGTCGAAGAAGACGGTGAAACCTGTGAAGCGAACGCACGAAAAAAGGCTAAGGAGATCGCTGCTGCGACAGGCCTCCTGTCGGTCGCGGATGATACGGGACTCGAAGTTGATGCGTTGGGTGGAAGGCCGGGCGTCTTTGCGGCCCGATATGCAGGAGAAGGCGCCACCTACGAAGACAACTGTAGGAAGCTGATCAAGGAACTGGATGGCGTGCCGCAGGCCAGGCGGACTGCCCGGTTTGTAACAGTCGCTGCCTTGGCGATGCCGGGAGGAGATACTCGGGTAGCCACTGGCACTCTTGCTGGCGTCATTGCTGAAGAGTGCGCAGGTTCGCACGGATTTGGGTACGACCCCGTGTTTTTTGTTCCGGAGCTCGGTCGCACGTTGGCTGAGTTGACGACTAAAGAAAAAAACCGTATCAGCCATCGGGCCAAGGCATTTCGAGCGATGGCTGACATTCTTCGACCGTTAGCTGCTGGAACGCTCTGAGCCGCGTGGTGCTGACACATGGTCCAATTGTAGGCGTTGCCTGGACACCAATCGAAACATTCCTGTATATAAGGATCTGCAGCTCGTGGTGCCGTGTCTCTAAGAGTTGTGAAAGCGAAGAGCTTGTCGGGGCGTAGCGCAGCCCGGTAGCGCGCCTGCTTTGGGAGCAGGATGTCGGAGGTTCAAATCCTCTCGCCCCGACCAATATTTTCAACCACTTCAGTTGTCTTCTCGTTTTCTTCATTCCTCTCAATTCCGGTTCTAGTCACGGTTCCGTTAGAAATAGACGGCAAGATGCCGGCTTGATCTCCAAACGGTTTAGACTCCGCTCCCATTCTTCTTCCAAAGCTCGCCACTCCTTCTACACCCCTTCAAGACCAGCCTGTTTCACAGCGGGCCAATAAAGCCGTCCATGAAAATTATCCACGTTCAGATGGGTCTGTGGATTCTGACTCGGGAATACCCACTTCGAACGTTGCCAAGAATCCAAGTTTCTGAGAATCGCGATGCTTTCTTCAGTCAGGGGAACATACTGAACAGCTCCGCTTTTCGTTTCCCCAAGAGTGAGGAAGCCATGTTCCAGATCCACATCGGTCCACCGCAGGCGAAACTGTTCGGACTTTCGCATTCCGGTCAGGATGGCCAATCGAACCCATGGTGCATAGGTCGGGCCTATTGCCTCGTACAGCTGCGCTTCTTTCTTTGGCGAGAGGAAGCGAGTACGTCCGGCTCGAATCGCTTTGAGCTTCACCTTCTCAAAAGGATTTTCGGGGAGTCCCGATTTTCCGACCGTGGCGTAGAGCACATGTCGCAGGAATTTCATGTAGTGAAGGATGGTCTGTGGCGCGTGGATTTTCTGAGTCAATTCGCCCTTAATCTGTTCCAACAAATTGGGAGTAAGCTGGTTGACTCGTTTCCCACTCAGCCGTTTCGACCACCAAGCCCCGTAGAAGCGTTCATCTATGATCGTGGAAGGCTTTTTGCCGCTACAGGGCAATCGCCAGATAGCGGCTCAGCATTTCCTCAACCAGTTCATAACTGCCGCGCTGGTAGCGTTCCGGGAAGAACCGACCACTCTTTTGCTCTTGTTTCGCCTTCTCGTAAAAGTCACGGGCTTGCGTCTTGTTCGGGAAGCTGCCGAATCGCCGTTCCCGGCCTTCGTGATACAGCCGGACATACCACACCAGCTTGCCGGTCGAATCCGTCTTACTCTTCCACTGACTGATGTTTGATATGACTGGGTGGGTTCCGTGCGCATTGGTGGGGACAAAGTTGTACGCTGTTGTGTGAGTTGCTCCGTTAGCAGCTGGAACGGTAATGATGGGCGGCATGTGAAAAACTCCTTCTGTATTGGTTAACGAATACGTCGAACCGGCGACACTTAAATGTACGCTCGCTGGTGTTACGACGCATCACCGTCTTCTGCTTGGTGAGCGTGCTCCATGTTCTGTTTGCATAGGCAAGGTGTAGGCCACTGACGGCGACAGCAATATTGGTGTTTGCAGCAATGCGCGCAACAGCTGGACTGTCGCGCCAATGTGGCGTGTTATCTCTTACAGAGTTCCTGTTAATGACATGAGGGCGGGAGGTCGGTGGTGAACCTAAAGAGATACACTCTGGATCGAATACGATTCACTGTGGATCGATCCGCGAGGTTCATGCGTGCGTCGTAAGGGAAGTAGCGGTTCATCGAAGCCATGCATCAGCACGGTGGGTCGTCACCACTCTACTTGACGTCGACCTGCCTTAGGATTCAGACTAGCCTCACTCAGACAGTGCTGAGCGGTTAGGTGAGATCTGATCACGCTCGATACTTAGGACTCAGTACTGTGAAGCATGCGCCCGTAGCTCAGTCGGATAGAGCATCAGCCTTCTAAGCTGAGGGTCGCTGGTTCGATTCCAGCCGGGCGCACCACTAATTCTTCTAGTGAGGCGACGGGATGAACATTCCAAGGGTCTCTTCCCTTCCCTCGGTGGCCTCGCGCGTTGCATTCCCTAGTAATTTCCATGGCCAGGTAGACATCTCCCAGTAGACATTCCACGGTCGCGTCCCCTATAGTTTGCTCTTCAGATTCATCCGCCAAGGGGCTAGTTTGCATGCGTCGGCTGCTTCGTCCACGGGTTCTGATCGGTACGCTGGTAGGCCTCATTGCTCTCTATTCGCTCGTCGGTTTCGTGCTCGTTCCCTATCTGATTACATCGTATGTCGTTCCCACCGCCTCGGAGCAAATCAAGCATCCTATCCTGTTGCGGGATGCCGCCTTCAATCCGTTCGCGCTCTCGCTCCGTCTCAATGGGTTGGAGATACGAACGAAAGACCAGACTGCCATGCTGGGGTTCGAGGAGCTGTTCATGAATCTGCGTGCAACAACGCTGTTCTTGCAAAAAATCGCGTTCGACGAGATCCGTCTCGTGATGCCGTTCGTGGCGGCCAAGGTCAATCGTGAGGGCAAGCTGAATCTGATGTCGTTGGTTCCGTCTTCGGAGGAGCCAC
>JACRQB010000121.1 GCA_016222925.1 Nitrospirota bacterium
GCTCAGGCTCCAAACATAGAGGGGCATACGATCGATCTGGGTTCGGGGACTCTGGTGTCCATTCGGACGATTGTTCAACAATTGGCAGACCGGATAGATTCTCGAGTCGAACTGCTTTGGGGCGCCCTCCCTGAACGTCGGATGGAACAGACGCGCGTCGCAAATATTAAGAAAACATACGACAGCACGGGTTGGAAGCCGCAGACTTCTTTAGCGACAGGGTTGGAATGCACAGTGGATTGGTATAGACAACAAGGTGGTTCACTTCATAAACCTAATTGAACGGACTTCTCACCTAGTGAAAGGGCAAATAGCTGCCTATCTAGGGCAGTCTGCATATAGGAGGATGATCTTCTCAGAATCTCTAACTAATCCGTCGAACAAGTCAAACTGTCTATCATTGAAATGGCTGCAACCAAGCGGCTAAATGTTGAAACCTTAACCTGCCAGCACTACAGATAGTTTTTTCTGCCAAGTCTACGAGGTATTTTGAGGTTTCTATGAAAGAGAGTGTTTCGGTAATTCGGATTGAGCCGACCAAAGGGTGGGTGGCGCTTCAACTGCAAGAGTTATGGGCGTATCGAGAGCTGCTCTACTTCTTGATCTGGCGGGATGTGATGGTGCGCTACAAGCAGACGGCTTTGGGTGCGGCATGGGCGATTATCCAGCCCGTATTCACCATGCTTATCTTTAGCCTCTTCTTCGGGCGGTTGGGAAAGATCCCTTCGGATGGAATTCCCTATCCGATCTTCGCCTATGCTGCCTTGGTTCCCTGGACCTTCTTTTCTCAAGGGTTGAGTCAAGCGTCCAATAGTCTGGTCGGCAGTGCGAATCTGATCAAGAAGGTCTATTTCCCACGACTGTGCGTCCCCATCGCGGCGGTGACGTCGGGTCTCATCGATTTTGCGCTTGCCTTCATCGTATTACTCGGCATGATGCTCTATTACGGCATTCTCCCGGGGATCAAAGTGATCTGGCTCCCTGTGTTGCTTCTGCTGACGATTTTCACTTCGCTTGGGGTTTCGCTCTGGCTTTCTGCCTTGAACGTCCGTTTCCGTGACGTGCGTCATATTATCCCTTTTTTGACACAATTCTGGCTCTTCGCAACCCCGATCGCCTATCCGAGCAGTCTTTTGTCAGAACCATGGCGAACGCTCTATAGCATCAATCCAATGGTCGGAGTGGTCGAGGGATTTCGATGGGCTTTGCTTGGGGCAGAGACCGCACCAGGGCCGATGATGATCGTTTCTTTTCTGGCTGCCCTGGCGATTTTGGTCAGTGGCATATTTTACTTCCGTCGGCAGGAAAAGACTTTTGCTGATGTGGTTTGATGTCATGGTTGGCGGCAGCAGCAGAAGAAGTACGGCGTAGCGAAGGGTAGAGTGCAGACGACGCATTTCACTCTGAGTGCACAGCGAGGAATCATGGGCGATATTGCCATACGAGTAGAAGAGATCGGCAAGAGGTACCGTATCGGTAAAGCGGAAAAGTACAAGACGTTGCGGGATACTCTGGCTTCCGCGTTCACTGCTCCCTTCCTCAAGGTGGGGCGTGTGTTACGAGGGGAAGCGGCGGACGACACGGGACTGGATGATCAGATCTGGGCGTTACAAGGGATCTCGTTCGAAGTGAGGCAGGGGGAAGTGATTGGGGTTATCGGTGGCAACGGCGCCGGCAAGAGCACCCTCTTGAAGATACTTTCCAGGATTACCGAGCCAACGACGGGCTTTGCCGAAATCCATGGGCGCGTTGGGTCGCTCTTGGAGGTGGGGACCGGCTTTCACCAGGAATTAACTGGAAGGGAGAATACGTATTTAAATGGCGCGATCCTCGGTATGAATAAGAAGGAGATCGACGGAAAGTTCGATGAGATTGTCGCCTTTTCCGAGGTCGGGAAGTTTATCGATACTCCCGTCAAACACTATTCCAGCGGGATGTATCTTCGATTGGCCTTTGCCGTTGCGGCTCACCTTGAACCGGAGATTCTGATCGTTGACGAGGTGCTGGCCGTTGGGGATGCGGGCTTCCAACAGAAGTGTCTCGGGAAAATGGGTGCGGTGGCCAAAGAGGGCCGGACCGTCTTGTTTGTCAGTCACAACATGGGAGCCATCACGCAGCTGTGTGGACGGGCCGTGCAATTGGAGAAGGGGAGATTAAAACGGAGCGGGTCCGCTGGGGAAGTGGTAGCCGCGTATTTGTCGTCGGTAGCCGGAACGGAACTCAAGTCGAGCTGGTCGGACGAATCTTCCAA
>JACRQB010000046.1 GCA_016222925.1 Nitrospirota bacterium
GGATGCCCACACCTTCGTCGTGAGCACGATCGACGCACGGCTCGCTTCGAGAACAGCGTTCCATCGTGACGGCGGATGTCCCGGATCAAGCGGAAGGTAGACTCCCCCGCACTTCCAGAGCCCGACCATCATGGCCACGTACTCGATACTCCGATCACCGAGTACGGCAACGATGGTCTCGGCACCGACACCGGCCATCGACAGGACACGGGCGATCCGACCGGCACGATCGTTCAGATCACGGTAGGTGATCACGTCCGTTCCACAGGAAACGGCCACGGCCAGAGGCGATCGCACCGCCTGCGCTTCGAACAGACAGGCGACCCGGCCGTCGGTGTCGTCTGGTGAGGCCGTCTTGTTCCAATCGAGCAACATTCGCCGCCGCTCTTTGTCCATCAGCATTGGCAGATCGCTGAGCCGAGCCTGGGGATTGTCGACAACCCCTTCCAGGAGCCGCCGGAGATGGCTGGCCATCCGACCCATGGTCTCCTGATCGAAGAGATCCCGGTTGTACTCGAACGCACAGTCCAACCCGGTCTCGTCTTCCGTCATATCGAGCGACAGATCAAACTTGGCGCCGCCCGCATCCAGTTCCATCGCGCTGACCTCCAACGACGTCATCGCGAGCGTCCTGGCCAACGACGTTTGCAGCGCAAACATAACTTGGAACAGCGGCGTGTGGCTGAGCGAGCGGGCCGGTTGCAGAGCGTCCACCAGTTGCTCGAACGGCAGGTCTTGGTGAGCCTGGGCTCCTAGGACCGTCTCCTGGACACGTGCCAGCAAATCCGCGAACGGTGGATTGCCGGAGAGGTCGGCCCGCAGGACGAGCGTATTGGCAAAGAACCCGATCAACGACTCCGTTTCCCGCTTCGACCGGTTGGCCGCGTGCTCCGCGGTCGCTCTGTATAGCCTGGCGGGGACGATCCGTCGGCAGATCGAGCACCGGCAGCTTCCCCTTCAATCTTTCTTTCCAATAGATCAGCCGCTCTTCGAGGACTGCTCCTTGTAGCCACCCCCGTTGCCAGACGGCATAGTCCGCGTACTGAATCGGGAGCGGAAGCAGCGGCGACGGCATGCCCGCCTCACAGGCCTCGTACAGGGCTCCGAATTCCCGCGCGAGAATCTGCGACGACCACCCATCACACACAATATGGTGGAGTACGAGAACCAGGATGTGTTCCCGTGGTCCCAGCTTGAGTAGACGCACCCGTATCAAGGGCCCGGTGCGCAGATCGAAAAGCCGATGGGCCTCAGCCCGTGCCGCCGCGGCTGCCGAAACCTCTCGTTCCGACGCCGATTCGAGGCTGAAATCTACTACCGGCACGTCTAGGGGGCGATGTTCTGCGATGACTTGCACCAACTCTCCGTCCGCTTCATCAAAAGTCGTGCGGAGGATCTCATGCCGCCGAATAATTTCGTTGAGGCTCCAGATCGTCGCGTCCCGGTTGAGCGGACCGCGCAGTCGCACCGCCAATGCCGTGTTGTAGGAGGCGCTGTCCGGCTCCAACTGAGACAGAAACCACAAGCGCTGCTGGGCGAAACTCGCAGGGAAGACGTCCACGTTCGTCGAACTCGCGGTCGACACCGATGCGCCGGTGATGCATGGATTGGTCTGCGTCTGGTTCATCGCCGGTCCCTATTCGACTCGGCCATCGCCACCAGAATTTTTCTTGACCCCTTGAACGGCGTACGTCCGTGCGCGACCAGCATGTTATCGAGCATCATGATGTCGCCGTTTCTCCACGGGAACTGAACGGCGTGACATTGATAGACCGCTCGAATTTCTTCCAACACCGCCGTCTCGATCGGCGTCCCATCCCCGTAAAAAGCCTGCCGGGGAAGATCGTCCTCATCGATGAACGACAGCAGCGCCTCCCTCACGGTCGGCTCAAGATTCGACACATGGAACAAATGGGCCTGATTGAACCAGACGGTTTCCGACGTCCGTGGATGTACGGCCACCGCTTGACACACCTGGCGTGTGCGAAGCTCTCCGTTGGGTTTCCACTCGCAGGCGATACCCGACGCGCGGCAGAATCGTTCCACGACCGCGCGGTCCATGGTGTTGAAGACCTTGGTCCAGGGCACATCCAGGCCGTTGCCATAGTTGCGCACATACATCACACCCTTCTCGAGAAACCGCTCTCTGATGCGGGCCGGAATGCGCCGATACACCTCACGGCTATCGGCAATTGGCGTGTACCCACCTTCAGACGACGCTTGAGCACAATAGAACCAGATTTTCATCGGCCATTCGGTGGTGTAGGCCTGTTCGTTATGCAGAGGAATGTGTTGATGCGGGGGATACTCCGTCGAGGTATAGACCTGGTTTGCTACCTGTGAACGGGGGGTCGATCCGAACTCATAGGATGCTAAGTCAGGTGAGATCATTCTGACGAAGGTTTCGAAGTCGACCACTGATTCGATCGGGAACCCTCTGAACAGCAGTCCCCCGACGGTCGACAGATGCGCGCCTATCAGGTGCCCGATGACGTCCCGGTAATCCGCCACTGTCCGCTGATCCACTGGACTGATGACGACCGGAAGCCCTGTCTCATGGGATAGCTGACTCACCTGGCAAGACTCCAGGCCGAGTACTTCTCTCACACCTTCTTCGACAGGCATCGACGCGTTGTGGTTAAGATCATCGTGCATGATATTCCTCCCGTTCTCCGCCGCTCGCATCTGATCCGCTCGCCAGGCCCGCTGCTGAATCCCACCGCCATTGGAAACAACGGATCTTTGCGGCACAACCTTGCGTCACCAGTGCTCCGGCATACTCGGACCACAAGGGAAGGGTGAGCATGGCCCAGCGAGGATCTCTGATATCACCGTCGGCAGGATCCGCGACCGGCGACTCACACCGACCCGCCACATCGATTCGATTCAACGGCAAGGTCAGGCCGGCTCCGACAGCCTTGACGTAGGCCTCTTTGAGCGTCCACCAGGAATAAAACGTATCGACCTGCGCCGGCCCGTCCATTGAGGATAATAGTGTCTGCTCCCGTTTCGAGCAGGTGTACGAGGCCACATCGCGCCACGACAATTCGCGATCGCGCCATTCCACATCGACCCCAACCTCTCGGTCCCGCGCAAAGGCACAGAGCACGAGAGCCCGCGCGTGCGAAAGATTGAAACGCATCGTCTCATCCTCCGACAGCAAACAGGGCTTCCCGTTGGGCCCGGCCATGAGTTGGATGGACGCCGGCGAACGGTCGAGATACCGCCCGAGCAACATCCTCAGGAGACCGTGCGCATGAACATACCGACGACGATCTTCCTTAAACGCAAAACGCGATGCGCGAATCCGCTCCTCTTCGCTCAGCGACCCATACAGAACGGATTCCGGCCATCGTTCGCGCAAATCGGCGCACCAGACATGCACGTCTCCCTCTTTGAGAGACGCTGGCGTCGGCATCGTTGAACGACCGGACCGTTCAGCGGGTATGGCGCTCATCATACAATCCCTTGGGTGGCCAACTTGGAGCACAACGTTTCGAGCATGGGCTCTTGCGCGCTCCTCAGAAAAAAGTGGTCTCCTTGAAACAGCCAGAATTGAAACCGCTCACGAGCATGCCGCCGCCAAGCTCTCAAGTCGACTCCGCTCACATGCTGGTCGCTCATCCCGCCGAATGCGGTGATAGAACAGCTCAACGGCGATTCCTCCCGGTAGACATACCGATCTCGGAGCGCAAAGTCCGCCCGAAGCGCGGGCAACATCAGCTGCATCAATTCAGGGTGATGGAGCACATCCGGAGGAGTCCCATTGAACCGATACAATCGATCGAGGAAATCGTTATCGGACAGATCAGAAATCCGCTCCGAATCACGAAGATGCGGAGCCGGACAACCGGACACGAACAGATGACGTGGTTCAATCCCACCACGCCGACGCAACTCACGCGCCAGTTCAAAACTCACCAACGCACCCACGCTGTGACCGAACAAAACGAACGGTCGATCCAGCCAAGGTTCCAACGCGTCGCATAACAGGGACGTCAGCCGAGGCAGGTCGTCGACCGGCGCCTCGGCGATTCTGGCCTCGCGCCCCGGAAGCTGGACCGCGCAGACTTCAACATCCTTCAGGAACTCACTCTCAGCCCAGCTTCGAAACACCGAGGCACCTCCGCCGGCATAGGGGAAACAGAACATCCGCACTCCCGAATTGACCGGTCGCGGTGTGACGATCCATGGCGTGACGCACGAGGCGGTCAGCATGATGGCGTCGTCGTTTTCTCTGTGCGTGCCTGTTCGTCCATCCATTTCCTCAAACTCAACGGCCGCATGTCGGTCCAGACCTCCGCGATGTGGGCTAGGCATTCGGCCTTGAGTCCGGTTTTCCCCTCGTCTCTCCATCCCAGCGGATTCTCGCGATAGGACGGCCAGATCGAGTATTGTTCTTCATGATTCACGACGACCTTGTACACAGTCGTATCTTCGCGTTCTTCGCTGTTCATCGTTTCTCCTCCTGGTGTAATTGATGTTCGCCGGATATTCGTTTCTGTTCGGCAACCATCTGTGTGGCTCGTGAGTAGGGAACCAGCATCAGCGTATGGGCCGGAGTTCCGGCCAAAAATGGCAGCGGCATCCCATTGCTCCAGTGATGTTGCTGATCCCGATAGTGCGGCGAAAATGGATGCCCGGACTGTCCACCGGGCATATGAAGGATACCCTTGTCCTGATGGCCGGGAGACACCACCAGCCGTTGGCTCGCCCCAAGACCATCCTGCATCACCCGAATACATTGCCCGCATCCCGATGCAGGTTCATCCGGCATGTTGAGGATGTAATTCAATCCCGGCGCGATTCCGGCAAGCGGATGCTCCATCCTGACGCGATTCAGATGTCCCCACCTCAACTCATCCACTGGAACGGAAGGATACTCCCCTTCCAACTCCCGGACGCTTTGCTCCACCGCGTTCACAAGAAACTCCGACCAACCCGAAAAGTGATCGGGATCCGGGTTCAGTTCAGGAATTTTCGTCGTCAGGAGATGCCGCAATGGGGTATCCAGGTCGCCGTCGTAGCTGAACTGCGCGTCCAGCTCCCGACAAGCTGACAAATAGGGAACAAACACAGAGCGTGAGAGTACCTGTCGAAATCGGTGAATGAGCGCGAAACCACGGCTGTCGGCATCGGCCTTCCCATTCCATACCTCGAAAGCGTGGCGAGCCTTCGCCAGAGATGGTTGACGTCGGATCACGGCGTCGGTTAACGACTCCTGAGCAAGCAGTCGGTAGAACTCATAGAACTGGCTTGTCGAATCCAATTGCAGATCAAACAGATCCCGTTCCTGGATTTGTGTCATGGTCTCCAGTCGCTGTGCGATTCTGAACGCACGATACCCATTGGCAAAGGAGTGACCGACTACGTGGGGATAAGAAGCATCCAGCATACGTTGATTGGCGCTGACGACAAACCCAGACTGAGGGTCAAACACTTTCGGGATTGCATCCGGAGACACATATCCCGTCCACCCAACGCGGCCGTCCGCCCAAGACACACTGACCGAACCGTCAAACCCTCGGCGCATGGGAATTTTTCCCGTGTAAGTCCAGGCAATATGGCCGTCGCTGTCCGCAAGAATGACATTATTTGCAGGACCTCCAGCACGATTCATGACCGTTATGGCCTCGCCTACCGATCGAGCTCGATCCATGGCGAGCTGTCCGAGATCAACGGCTTCAGGATCGAGCGCAGTCCAACGAACGGCCACTGGGCTCTCCAGCAATGAATGCTGTGAAACCGGTCCCCAGATAGTCTCTTTGAATTCCGCCACGAAATCAGGAGCACCTTTCACTTTGATGATTTCACGCCTGCTCGCAAATCGTTTCCAGCCTCCTGGAGTCTTGTACTCGTTTGAATCGACAGGATTGATCTCCAATCGTACGAGGTCCAGAAAATCTCCCTCGACATTGGTCACGCCCCAGGCCACGAGCCCATTGGTGCCGGCGACGACGACCGGAATGCCGGGAACGACGACACCGGTGATCTCGATCTGCTCGTATCGAAGCTGGACCCGGTACCAGATATTGGGAACAGCCATGTCCAAGTGCATGTCGTTTGCGAGAACAGCGCGGCCATCTACCGTCTTGGCTCCACGAACCGCCCACCCGTTCGAACCTAATCCGCTCCTGCCGAATCGAACCATGGTCGTCCTGCGAGCTTGTATCTGATCGACCGGTCTCCTCCGTAAGGCCGCCAGTGCCTGCACAGGAATCGGTGAATGAACAGAAAGATGGGACTTCTTATCTAACAATGCTTCCGTATACGAATCCGTCTCGGGAACGAGAAATGAGACGACTTCGGGAGGCAACGTCTGCTCCATCACCGTCCGCATCCGCTCCTCTTCTTCGACACCGCTCAACATCTGGAAGATTCCCAGCAAGATCAGAAGACTGTCTTCTGCTTTCCAACGCTCAGGTTCATATCCAAGGAGCAAAAACTCGAACGGCGAGATTAAGGACTTCCCGCTGATCTTGAGGCAATCGAGCGGTAATGGCTCGAGCTGTCCCACTGAATCCAAAAGTCCGCTGCTTCACATCGGTTTCGCGCATCGTCTCACCCAGAACCTCGGCCAGCTGTCCGGCACTGGCACGACGCAGAAGATCCATTTGAAAAAGCCGGTCGCGCGCGGTGACATAGCCGAGTGCGCGGGTCGCATCTGCTCGTGAGTCTGCTGCAATAGTCGGAATACCGTAGGCATCCGACGTGACCGTCACCGGCCTCTGCAATCCGGTGGCATCCACTTTCCCTTCCAACATCGGCAACGAGGCTCGAATCATGACCACGACGTAGCCTAGACCGGCAGCGAGAACGAGGCAGACGATGACCAATGAGCGAACGGTGCGTTTCATAAACGTGAATCGTGCTCCGCTGCCCGAGCGGCATCACAGAAGATGGACGCAATCGTATCCACTTCCTCCGCCGTGACGACCAGCGGCGATAAAAACCGGACGACGCTTCCGTTGCGTCCGCCCAATTCAAGAATCAGCCCACGACTGAGCGCTTGGGATTGAATCTTTCGCGCAAGCTCAGGAGCGGCGGGATAGGCGCCTCCGGTGTCGGGACAGCCCTCGCGATCGACGATCTCGACTCCGATCATCAACCCGCGCCCGCGTACATCGCCGAAACTGCGCAACGACGCCTGAGCGTTGCGCAGATGCAAGAGGAGTCGTTCTCCCATGATCTGCGCATGCTGATCGAGCCGATGCGTTTTGACGAATTCAATCGTCGCAGCCCCGGCCGCCATAGCCATTTGG